>JAJWCP010000114.1 GCA_021617435.1 Pseudomonadota bacterium | reverse complement strand
CGGCTGATTAAACAACACTTTTTTAAGCCAAAAAATTATAAATATATTTATCACTAAAAGTTTTATTATTAAATACGGAAAATATACAAAAGAGCGCCCAAAACATGGTAAAGAAATATTAGTATTATCAGTAAAAACACACACATAAGTCTGACCGAAAAGATACGCCAACGCCGTTAAAAACAACGCAAAAGCGCCTGAAATTTTAATAAACTCAGGCAATTTATCCGATATTGTCCATAAAGGATTTATAATTCCCTTAAACAATGAATATGTGCTGTTTGCCATTTTATATCTCCTTAACATCGCTGACGCCGGCAACACTTCTGATTTTAGTAATAATTGCCGTATCATAAAAGGCATAACCGTCCGGAAGCTCAAACCTTAAATCCCAATCAGGAATATCCGGTATAATATATATTTTATTTGCTCCCTTTCTATCTGCTTGCAAAATTTCTTTTAGTTGTCTGACAGCGCTAACGTCAGTAACGGTAATAATCAAACCTTTTGCCTGTTCGGTAATAGCTTCATCAAGTTTTTTAACTGAATTTATCATAACTCGCGGCGCTGTATCTTCGGTTTGCTTGTCAATGGTAATTTTAACCAAAAACGGCTCATCTGAAGCTAAAATATTTTCATATTTAGCCAAACCGTCAGCAAATAAGAATGCCTCTATGGTGCCAGAAGCATCTGAAAAACCAACAAACGCATAAGGCTTACCTGATTTTCCAATGCGCTTGCGAAAGTTCTCAACACAAACAGCGATATTTGCTTTAATACTGTCTCCTGCTTTCAAATTTCGCATAACATCTGTACAGCTTTTAACGCCTAATTTTTTAGCGCTTTCGGCATAAATATCAAGCGGATGCGCCGATAAATAAAACCCTATAGCCTCCGCCTCATGGCGTAATTTTTCCAAATTAGACCAATCAGGAACTTCTTTAAACTTAATTTTACTGCATAATTCTTCTGAACCAAATAATGACTGTTGCTCGCTTTTTTTCGTTTCCGATGAGGCAAAAATATTACTGACCATCACATCAACATTTTCACAAAGCATTGCTCTGTTTTTTTCCAAACAATCAAAAGCTCCTGCTTTAACTAACTGATACATTTGTTTGCGGTTAACATTTTTAATATCAACCCTGTGGCAAAAATCAGATATATTCTTAAATGGTCCGTTTTTTTCACGCTCTGCCACAATTCCCTGCATATATGATGAACCGACACCCTTAACCGCGCCCAAAGCATAACGGATTTTATTGTCTTCCACCTTAAAATCAGCATTTGATAAATTAATATCCGGTTTTAAAATTTCCATACCGGTGGAACGGCATTCCGCCACAAAAAACGCCAATTTATCGGTGTTGATAATATCCAAATCCATAACCGCGCACATAAATTCAACCGGATAATGCGCTTTTAAATACGCTGTTTGATATGAAATCAGCGAATACGCCGCCGCGTGCGATTTGTTAAATCCGTATGAGGCAAATTTTTCCATTTGGTCAAAAATACTTTTGGCAACATCTTCACTGATACCGTTGGCAATAGCGCCTTTTGTAAATTTTTCGCGTTGCTTCGGAATTTCCTCGCGTTGTTTTTTACCCATAACTTTACGAAGTTTATCCGCCTCACCCATGGTATATCCGCCAAGCGCGCGAGCAATATTCATCACCTGCTCCTGATAAACCATAATTCCGTATGTTTCATCTAATATAGGAGCCAAACTCGGGTGTAAATACGTAATTTTTTCTTCACCGTGCTTACGCTTAATATAAGTCGGAATATTATCCATTGGTCCCGGACGATAAAGCGAAACAATCGCGATTAAATCTTCAAAACGGTCAGGTTTTATTTGTTTGTGAACATCTTTCATACCGGCCGATTCAAACTGAAATACCGCCGCCGTGTCGCCGCGTTGCATCATTTCATAAGTCGGTTTATCATCCAAAGGTATGGAATCCATATCTAAATCAATACCTTTAACTTTTTTCACCCAATCAACCGCTTTTTTAATCACTGTTAAAGTTTTTAATCCCAAAAAGTCAAATTTAATCAAACCGGTTTCTTCAACGTATTTCATATCATATTGCGTAACCGGCATATCTGCCTTGGGGTCTTTATAAAGCGGAACAAGTTGGTCAAGAGGTCTATCGCCGATAACCACGCCGGCGGCATGTACGCCGGAATGGCGATACAACCCCTCTAGTTTCATGGCAATATCAAAAAGTTTATTAACCTGCGGGTCATGTTGGCGCATATCTTCCAGTTCAGGCACTTGATCAAGCGCATCTTGCAATGAAACATTTTTTCCCTGTACCGGATTCGGTATCATTTTTGAAATTTTATCGGCCTGTGCATACGGCATTTGCAAAACGCGCGCCACATCTCTGATAACCGCTTTTGACTGCAACTTACCATAAGTAATAATTTGCGCCACATGGTCAAATCCGTATTTATTTTGCACATACTCAATGGTTTTAAAGCGATTTTCCTGACAAAAGTCAACGTCAAAATCAGGCATATTTACACGGTCAGGATTTAAAAATCTTTCAAACAGCAATTCAAGTTTAATAGGGTCAAGCTCGGTAATTTTAAGCGACCATGCCACAATTGAACCGGCGCCCGAACCGCGCCCCGGCCCTACCGGAACTCCGTGTGTTTTTGACCATCTGATAAAATCCGACACTATTAAAAAATACCCCGGAAACCCCATACGTTTAATAACGCTTAATTCATACTCCAAACGGTCATAATATTTTTTATCAATTTCAGCTTTCTGCTCATCAGTCATACCCTCAAAATAAACATGCTTTTGCATACGCTCGGCTAAACCTTTATGAGCTTCTTCGGTAATATATTCATCTTGCGTTTTACCGTCCGGACATTCAAAAATAGGAAGCAGAGGTTTTACTTTAGTTGAAAGATAATTACACCTTTGCGCAATTTTAACCGTATTTTCCACCGCTTCTGGCAAATCCTTAAACAATTCAATCATTTCATCTTCGGAACGCAAGCGATTGTTTGGTGAAAAATGTTTTCGCTTATCATTGGCCAAAACTTCGCCGGCTGCAATACATATTAAGGCATCATGCGCTTCATACATACTTTGGTCAAAAAAGAAAACTTCATTGGTTGCCACCAACGGAATATTATACTTATAAGCAAAATCAATAAAACCTTGTTCGGTTTTTTGCTCACTTTCTAAACCGATTCGCGAAATTTCCATATATAAACGATTACTAAAAATTTTGTGCAACATTTGCAGCATTTGTTCGGCTTCTTGCACACGATTTTCAAGCAACAATCTTCCCACAGCTCCGTCAACCCCGCCGGTTAAAGCAATCAAACCTTCATTATATTGTTCTAAATCAGAATATTTAAGCTGCGGGTCATCACCATTGGCGGTATTATCCAAATAAAACAACTTCATTAATTTCATGATATTTTTATAGCCGGTAGAGTTCATCACGAGTAAAATAAGCTTATCACGTTCAACCTCTTTGCCTTTGGTGCGTAGCAAATCATCAGCATCAGGATTGCGCATAAAAAATGTGCATCCTAAAATAGGTTTAACCCCTTCTTCCGAGGCATATTTTGAAAAAGCCTTGCCGCCAAACATATTGCCGCTGTCAGTAACAGCAATCGCCGGAATATTTTTTTGATGCAAATAATGGATAAGGTCGCCAATTTTAATAGCGCCCTCTGATAATGAATACGCGGTGTGTACGCGCAGATGTATAAACTTAGGATTTTGCATTTTTTCACCGGTCTTTTGAGTTCATATAAAGTATAAAAACATCTTTTATTTTTCTCAACCTATTTTTAACAGATATGCTTAAAAAAATTATCCGGAACTATTAA
>JAJWCP010000009.1:16135-21503 GCA_021617435.1 Pseudomonadota bacterium | reverse complement strand
GTGCTTGATAAGTTGCGCGACAATGGCTTTACCGTGATTACCGTTCCATCAGTTTCAAAAGAAAAACCGCTGTATGGGCAGGGATATTTGCCGTTTTCAAGAGACGAGGTTTATTATTTGCCGCAAGATGATATTTATTTGTCAGGTACGGCTGAATTAATATTAAACTCTTTACGCGCTGATGAAATTTTGCAAGAGAGCGAGTTACCGGTTTTGTATGCCGGTTTTTCACCGTGTTTCCGTCGCGAGGCAGGCGCTGCCGGTAAAGATACCCGCGGTTTGGTGCGTGTTCACCAGTTTATGAAAACCGAACAATTCGTTATTTGTAAAAATGATATTAAAGAGAGTGAAAAATGGCACAAAAAACTGTTGCAAATTTCAGAAGAAGTTTTGCAAGATTTAGAACTTCCGTATCAGGTTTTGGAAGTATGTACCGGTGATATGGGAGCGCCGAAATATCGTCAATATGATTTGGAAGCTTGGGTTCCGAGTCAAAATTGCTACCGTGAAACTCATTCATGCTCAAATATTACCGATTGGCAGGCTCGCCGCACTAATTTGCGTTATCGTGATAACACTGACGGTAAAGTTAAGTTTGCTCATACCTTAAACAATACAGGTATTGCAACGCCGCGTGCATTGGTTCCGTTTATTGAAAATCATCAAAATGCCGACGGGACGGTTAATGTTCCGGTAAAATTGCAGCCTTATATGGGTGGTAAAAAAGTTATCGGTAAAAATTGTAAATAATAAAGTTAAAAGCGGCGGTTTATTTTCTAAACCGCCGTTTTAAGTTAAATAAGCTTGAATTAAGCTTAAAGGAGCTTAATTTTATTAAGAGGGTTTTGATGACAAAATTAAATTTAAAAGAGCTTAAAGCGGCTGTGTTTGATTGGGATAATACGCTGGCGGAGAGTCGTACGGCGTTGGTTTATTGCGTTAATCAGGTTTTGCAAGAATATAGTATGCCTGAATGGGATATTGTTAAAGCAAAAAGAGATAACACACTTTCGTTCAGGGATAATTTTCCACGAATTTTCAGTGATAAAGCATCGGAAGCCTATGAAAAATATACCAAAATTTATTTACAAAACGTCAGCAAAATGATTACAACTTTTCCTAAAACGCTTGAAGTGTTGCAATTCTTAAAGTCGCGAGGCGTGAAGATTATGGTGATGAGCAATAAAGACCGCAAGTTGCTTGATTATGAGTTACCTTTGTTGTTTAATCCGGCGCTGTTTGATAATGTGGTGTGCGGGCATGAGGCGATAAAAGATAAACCTTACGGCGAGCATTTGTTTTGGACGCTTAAAGATATGTTTAAGCCTCAGCAAATAAATCGGCAAAATGTGTGGGTTATCGGCGATAGTCCGCAAGACAGCGCATGCGCTAAAAATGCCGGTGCGTTACCGATAAGAATCGGAAAATCAATTTGGGAAGATGAAACTAACGATACATCTGGCATTATATTTTTTGATTCATTTGTGGATTTTTATAAAACTCTGCTTTTATCTTAAGCAAAAAAGAGTACATTAAAAATGAACAATACTTTGATTTTGAAAATAAAATGGTTCGGACTCATCGTTTAGGAAATTATATCAAAAAACTGAATAAAATACTGCTTGCCGCGGCGCTGATATGCGTTGTGTGCTTTAACGTGGTTAAAGTTTGCCGTTTGGCGGAAACAAACAATAGGCAGATTATTAATTATCAGTCACCGGTTGACGAGTTGCAAGATTTTAGAACTCCTCTGCCTTTGGAGCTGTATTTTGCGGAAAATTACGATGAAAATAAAGAGCTTAAAATAGCGGTGCTTGCTGTTGATGAGCGTGTTTTCGGCAAGCAAGCATTTAAAACGCTGCAAAAGAAGTTAAACATTGTTCAAAACGGACATGGATTGTTGGTTTTTAACCATAATAATGTTGATTATGTTAATAAGCTTACAGAAAAACTGCAATTACATCTGCAAAAAATTGAATATAAAGAACTTTCAGATAAAATTTCAGAGCAGATTAAAACGCATATAACGAAAAAAAATAAATATGTGTTGTGGATTTTGGGTATGGAAGAGCTTGAGAGTAAACAAGCCGGATTACAAATTGCCAAAGAGCTTAATTTACGTCCGCGAGTGATTAACTTAAATGATAAAATGCCGCGAGTTCATAAAAATAAAGACATAAAGGTAAATAACGAAGATTTAAGTTTAGAACAGCAGGAAGAAAATTTAAGGCAGTTTGCGACAGATTATGAACCGCAGCTTGCGCGATTTTTGAAAAATGTGTTTGCCGGTTATTATAGTATGCCGAAATATTCGGCTATGGATGAGCATTTATTTGACAGAGGCGCGGTTTTAACGCTTGCGATTGATGAAAATAACGGTAAATATCAACAATTCGGTGATGTATATGCGGATACGGCTTTGACTCGCTCATTGCTTAATGGTTTTACTTTGGCAAAGGCTGAAATGCCGGATGCTCAATATAAGTTTTTTATTTTAACCCGCACGAATAAAAAGAAATATGTTATTGAAGATAATTTTTTGGAAGATATTAAAACAGGCAATGACGGAATAATGTTAGTTAATGGCAACCGGCGGGCGTTGTTTTTGCCTTATTTTTGGAAAATTTATCCCGATAAAGAGAATTTTGTTAAAAACTTAAAAATCAGCGCCGGTTTAAGCCCAGATTATTGGTCAAAAAAAATTAAAGTTTATTATTTCAGAGCAGTGGAGATAAAATATGAAAATTAAAGGATATGAAGTAAATTTCAGTGAAGAAGAACTTAATACGATTTTAACTGAAAAAACACGCAATATAGAACTTGTATCGCGTGATTTTGATGGATATAAAAAGCTTCCTATCGGCGATAAAAAGGCCATTGATCATTTAATTAAAGCTGCTGACATAATAAATAATGTTGCGCTTGAGCAAGACAATCCGTATAATTTGGAAATTAAGCGCGAGATGGAAAAGTTGGCGGTTAATGACGCGTATGTATCTAAAGTGCTGCAACTGTTTAATTGCCTGAATGGCGTTGCCGGTAATAATGGAATAGATAAAGAGCCGGTGCGGATTTTTAAGGATTTACCACTCTTTAAAGGTAAAAATTTTTATCCGACCGATTTATCGGAAGAAGAATTTCATGAAATTATTTTAAGGATGGCGGAAAGAGGAAAAAGTGAAGAATTAAAAAGGATTTTATCTGCCCGTACCATGGTCAGAAGAAACGGCGATGAATTAAAAGCCATAGATTATACCGAGTATTTTGCGCCGCAGTTTTCAGAAATTGCCAATGAGTTGGAAGTGGCGGCTTATTATTGCACGGAGCCGGAATTTAAAGAATTTTTAAGTTGGCAAGTTCAGGCGTTGCTGCAAAATAACCAGGATATGGATATGCTGGCAGATAAGCATTGGGCTTTGTTACAAAATAATAATTTGGAATTTACCATTTCACGCGAAAATTATGAAGACGAAATGACAGGAACAGTGTTCAATAATCCTGACGTGGCTAAAATTATCAGTGATAACAATATTGAGGTTGTGGCAAAAGATACGCTCGGTTGCAGAGTTGGTTTGGTTAATAAAGAAGGCACGGAAAATATTTTGAAGTTTAAGCAAACCATACCTTATTTAGCTCAATGGATACCGCTTAATAATCAATATCAACAAAATAGTTTTTCTACGGAAGACTTAAAACAAAACATGGTTGATGTTGATTTAATTGCCTTAACAGGTGATTATGCAATGTGCCGCGGCGGTATTACGCAAGCGCAAAATTTGCCTAATAATGATAAAATTGCCATAAAATGCGGCGGGTGGCGGCGCAATGTTTATCACCGTCAGGTTTTACAAAGTTATGATGTTGAAAATGAAAAGAAATTACTTAATCGTTTGGTTGATCCGGAGCTACATAAATACGTTGATCACTCGCAGATAATTATTTTTGACATTGGGCATGAAAACGGTCATTCATTAGGTCCGACGGCAGAATATCAAAACGAGTTAGGCGTTTTTAAGCATATTATTGAAGAGCATAAAGCCAATATGTTTTCTATTGCCTCAATCGCGGAATTAGCTAAAAAAGAAGAGAAATTTACTAAAGAAGAATTGAAAAAAATTTATGCCTCATGGATAGTTGAAACACTGTTTTTAAGAGCGCGGCCGGTTTTTTCACAGCCGCATCGTATGGCGTCGTTGATTGAGTTTAACTATTTGTTTGAAAATAAAGTTATTTGGTTTGATAGCAATAAAAAGCTGCATATTGACTTTGATTTAATAGGAATGGCGGCATATAGACTACTTGAAGAAACAATCAGAGTTCAGCTTTCAAAAACGGCAAGTAATGCTAAAGCCTTTATTAACCGTTGGGCAGTTTGGGGAGAATGGTCGCGTCATATTGCCGATGTGCAGCGAGAATTAGGCGTAAAGCCGTATATTAAAATTATAACCAATTTTTAAGATTGTTCGGTTAAAATTGCCTCAATAACGTTTTATAAGGAGATAGAAATGTTTGGAAAATTGATTTACGGGCAATTTTCATTGAAAGAAACTTTTTGGAAATACGGCGTTTTAGGTATTTTCGGATGTTCATTAATAACCAAAATTTTTAAAATGTTTCTGCTTAAACAGCTGAAAGGTGTTTCATTAGGCGTTTATTACACGCGCTATTTTTCGCCGCTCAATATGGATAATACCATGCTGTTTTTGACCATAGCATATTTTGTTTGCGCATTTGTGCTTACAGTTTATTGCGTTATGGTTGTTTTCGGAGTTTGGCGTAGCGCGGCGGAATATGATAAAAGCGTGTGGATGCGCCATATTGCAAAACTGATGATTTTGGTGACTGTTTATGCCGGATTAATGTTCGGATTGTAGGATGAGTTATGAAAAAAGTGTTTTTATTGTTTATGATTGCTATGTTAGGTGCTTGTGTGGTATCGGGCGATTTTCCAGAAGACCGTAATCGTTTGCATGAATTAGGGCGGGATGATGTTTACTGCCAAAAAAATCCTGACAAATGCATAGACGGGATACCTTGGTAATTTGCGGTAATTTAATGCCTGTAGCTCTATCAAGCGCCGCAGAATTTTTTAATATTTGAATGAGTTAAAGAATCTCTTGTAAATTTTGGATTTGGCTTTATTATAGAAATAGATATTGCTAAAGGAGATATAAAATGACTGAAGATGCTGGTGATATTACCTATGATTTTGTAGTAAATGATGAAGATGAAGTTATGCTTTTGCTTTATGCAGGCGAAACAGCTCCGGCGACTGAAACCCGCATTGTTTTAGATGCGGAAAATCACTCGGCGGAATTATTTCGAAATGAAGATGAAAGTATTGTGCTTGAGGCTATACCTGATGAAA
>JAJWCP010000009.1:0-16125 GCA_021617435.1 Pseudomonadota bacterium | reverse complement strand
TTTTGACAGTTTGATTGATGCCGATAAGTTATTGGTATGCGAGCTTAGTAATACTGAAAATGAAGATGACAGCCGCATTGTTTATGCTTACGAAGCTGATATAGAAGACTAAAACAAAACCGCCGGATTTGATTTTTCGGCGGTTTATATATTTACTTAGCTAAAAAAATTTTAAGCGCGGCAAGTTGCTTTTTAGCGTCGTCACGTCCGAGATTATACATTGCTTTTATAATTTCAGGGTTGGTTTCAGCGTGTTTGATATTAATAAACCGGCTCGGTTTAATTACAAAAATTTTACCTTGTTCAGCCAGGTTTTTAATATTATCCAGCTCTTGATTATATATTGCAGGGCGGTTGGTAAAAGCCGCAATAAATTTAGGAAATTTGCGATAAACAAGTTTGGTTAGCCAAACAAATTTAGCGGCTTTTTTGCGGTATCCTTCCGGGCGGGTTTGTACCACGATATTTTTATCATAACCTAAGTTAAAGGCGGCGTTTAGCGGAATGCTGTCAGCTATACCGCCGTCAAGGTATAAATTGCCGTCAATTTCCACAATTTTGGAAAGAAAAGGCATAGAGGCAGAAGCCCGCAAATAATCCATATATTTGCCGCTCATGTCAGGGCATAAAATATATTCAGCTTTGCCGGTTTTTAAGTTGGTGCAGGTTACATAAAACTTGGTTGCAGATTTTTTAAAGGTTTGATTATCAAAAACATCAAGTTTTTCCGGCAGTTCGTGATAGGCAAATTCCGTGTCAACCATATTTCCGGTTTTAAGCCATGACTTAAAGCTCATAAAGCGATAGTCGTTATTATATTTTAAATTATAACGAATGCCGCGCCCGATTTGGCGGGAAACATAACCACAACCATGTATGGCGCCGGCCGAAACACCGATAACGCCATCAGTTATAATGTTGTTTTCAAGCAAAACATCAAGCACACCGGCGGTGTATATGCCGCGTTTGGCGCCGCCTTCAAGAACTAAACAAGTTTTCATTTATTTTTCCTTTGCAACGGTCTGCAGGTTACCGACTAAAATGTTAAATGATGATTTAATTAGCCCGACTGACCATTTTAAGATGATTAAACCGCCGATTAAGCCCATAAGAGGGTCAAAAAATACCCAGCCGAAATATTTACCTAAAAGCAAGGCGACAATGGCGGTAACGGAAGTTAACGCATCGGCTAAAATATGCAGATAAGCGGCTTTAAAGTTTAAATTTTCTTTGTGGTGGTGATGTTTACAAATTTTGGCTCCGTGGTGATGATGTTCTGACATAATAAATAGGCAAACCACATTAACAAGCAAGCCTATAACCGTTACCAAAATAGCCTCATTAAAAGATATTTTAGCGGGGTGGATAAAGCGGTCAATCGACTCATAAATAATACCAAATGATGTTAAACCTAAAAATAATGCGCTGGTGTAACCGCCGATAGCGTTTAATACGTCTTCTTTATTTTTGTAACGATTGATTACCGAGCATACCAAAAAGGTTATGAACAAGGCTAAAGCGTGGGTGCCCATGTGAAAGCCGTCAGCAGTTAAGGCCATTGATTTGGTTAAAATACCAAAGCTGATTTCAGCCGCCATGGTGATTAAGGTAACAATAATTACCAACAATGTTTTATTTTTTAATTTTTCATTATCCATGATTTTGTCCTATTTCATTTTGTTCAGGTGTTCAACCAACTCATCAATCAGAGCTTGAGAATCTTTGTTGTTTTTAAGCGCGTCTTTAATGCAGTTTTGCAAATGTCCGCGTACAACTTCTTTCCAAACACCTTTTAAAGCTGATTGAGTAGAAGTGATTTGGTTTAAAATTTCCATACAATCGCGGTTTTCAGTAACCATTTTGTTAATGCCGCGCACTTGTCCTTCAATACGGTTAAGACGGGCGGTTAAGCGTTTTTTATCATCTTCAGTATAGCAAAAAGACATATTTATTCCTCTATATAGTATATACCCCTATACCCTATCAATAAGACGAATAATTATGATTGTCAAGCTTAAATTTTGTGTTTGAATATGCTCTTAGCAAGCAAAAAAGCGCCAAAGCCGCTGATAATACTGAGCAGCGCGCCTATTTTAGCGGTGTCTTGGAGCGAGGAATCTATATAAGCAATATCGGCAATAAACAACGATACAGTCAAGCCAATGCCGGCAGTTAAACCGATTAAGATAATATCATACGCATTAATGCTTTTGTCAGGTTTTAAGCCGAAGAAAGCGCTGATTTTAATAAATAAGCTGATGCCAAGCGGTTTGCCGATGATTAAGGAGCTTAAAATTATAAAAGTTAAAGAGGAAGCGTTGCCAAAGGTTATACCGGCGTTGGCAAGCCCAAAAAAGAATAATCCGAAGATGACAACAGGTTTTAGGCGCTGTTCAAGCTTATGAAGCGTTTGTTGCGGCATAAACGGCACAATCCATATCATGGCTAAAGAGGCGTGCAGGTTGGCAGAGTGCATACCGTACCAAGAAATCAGCGTCGGGAACAAATATATAAAATATGATGTTTTTTTGCTTTTGCGCAAAAATAAACTTATCAGCACGGCAAGTAAAATTAAAAGTAAAAAAGCGGGTTGAAATGGTTTGTCGGCGTCAGGATAAAAAACAGCTATAATGCCAAGGCCGATAAAATCATCAATAATTGCTAAAAACAGCAAAAAGGTTAAGGCAGGATGTTTTTTAGGAAAAATCAGTTTGGCAAATAACAGTGCGACCGCAATATCGGTGGCTGTGCCTACAGCCCAACCGGCAGAGTATTCTGCCTTGCCAAAAACAGTGTTTAGCGCATAAAAAATAACTATCGGCATACATACGCCACCGCATGCCGCCATAATGTTTACCGCAGCTTTTTTTAATGGAAATAAAGCTCCGCCGGAAGAAAATTCGTGCATGATTTCAATGGAAACAGAACCGAAAAACAGCACTAAAAAAACATCGTTCACTAAAAAATGAAAATTGACGTCAGCAAAAAAATTATGATGAACAAAGGAATGATATAGATGATAGTCATAATTTGCCCACAATAAAGCAATGATAATTCCGCAGATAAGCGGCAACGACCAGTCCTCGGCAATTTGCACAAACTTTTTCATGACACACCCGATTAGTTTTATCAGATAATAATCAGTAAATTTAAGTTTACAAGTAAAACCAGATAAAAAATAAAAGAGCAAGGTCTGTTTTTAGTCTGTTAGTTGGCTTTTTAAGGCTTCAAGCTTTTCAATTTTAGTTTTAGTTTGGGTGACATAATTGGTAGTTCGGTCAAGCTGTTCAGTTGCTTCTTTGCAACCTTCGGAGCCATAAGCGGTAAGCCCGCTTTCAGAGCATTTTAAGTTTTTATCTTTGTTTAATTGTTTGAGGTTGTTTTTGTTTGATTGATAATTTTTTTTGAGTTCGGGTAATTCAGTTTTGATGTAATTTAACAAGTTGTCTTTGGCTTCTTGGCATTTTATGGTGCCTGTTTTAGCAATTTGTTCTGCAGAGCAGGCTTCGTCCATTTTTTTAGTTAATTCCACGTCTCTATCGTCAGCAAAACAAAAATAAGCGATAGCCAAAACAATAAGAACAACAGTTAAACATCCGTTGTTTTCTTGGGCAACTTCGGAAATTTTGCCAGTTGCGGTATCTATTTCAATTTTTGACATTTTGTACCTCTTGTTATCTTACTTAAAAACGGAGTTACTATAAAAAATAAATTTTTAAGATTCAACAAAAATATGCTTGACCTTGAGTTTACTCTAAGTGCTACACTAAAAACAAATCGGTAAAATTTTTGCCAGGAGGTAAAAATGAAAGTTTTTTTATTATAAATTTGATTGGCTTAATGCTTGTTTTATATTAAATGCCGTGCTCTTAATTATGACCGCGCACTGTTTTTACCGCTGTCCTTGTCTTATACACCGGTAGCAGACAAAATTTATAATCGGAACGATTTTATTTTCAGTTTTGTGAACCTTTTCTTAAATAAAATCGTTATTAATAATTGTGAACGGAGTTTACAATATGGAAACGAGAATTATGATTGAAAAGTTAAAAAAAGTGACGAAGAGCCGTAAATTATGGATATATGGCGCAATAATTTTAGCCTGCGTTTGGTTTTTACCGCAGATGTTTGGCAGTAAAGACGATGTTACTTATATTACGGAAGATGTTAAGCGCCAGAATATTGAAAAAGTGGTCAATGCCGCCGGCGAGGTGAGGGCTATTCAACTGGTTACAGTCGGCGCGCAGGTTTCCGGTAAAATTGAAAAGTTATATGTTTCAGTGGGACAGCATGTTAAAATCGGTGACATGATTGCTGAAATTGATTCCACCACTCAGCAAAATGAAGTTGATATTAATAAAGCTAAGTTAAGCAGTTATCAAGCGCAGCTTGCCGCTGCTAAAACGTCATTGAATGTGGCGGAAAAACAATATCAACGTATGCAAAAGTTAAAAAAACAAAACGCCGCATCAGCTGAAGATTTAGAAAACAGCGAAGACGCTTACCAAACCGCAAAATCAAAAGTGGCGGAGCTTGCCGCGGCGGTTAAAGAAACTGAAATTTCATTAAGCACGGCGGAAACCAATTTGGGTTATACCCGTATTACCGCTCCACTTGACGGCACGGTTGTTTCAGTTCCGGTAAAAGTAGGGCAAACCATTAACGCTGCTATGGATACGCCGACCATTGTGCAAATTGCCGATTTAAGCCAAATGGAGATTTTGATTGAAATTTCAGAGGGCGATATTTCTGAAATCAAAGCCGGAGTTAAGGTTACCTATTCTATATTGGCAGATTTAAATCATGTGTATGAAACAACTTTAAAATCTATTGATCCGGCGCTTACGTTGTTGACCAATGGAACATATTCGGAAGTTGTGGGCGATGATGAGGCAATTTACTATTACGGCCGTTTGATTGTGCCTAATGATGAGGGAAAATTGAGAATCGGCATGACGACTCAAAATGTGATTTATGTTGAAAATGCCGAGAATGTACTTTCGGTTCCGGTTATGGCGGTAAAAGGAAAGGCAAATGAGCAGTATGTTGAAGTTTTGACTAAAGAAGGTTTGCAGCAAAAACCGGTTGAAACCGGAGTTTCAGACGGACTGCATATTGAAATTAAAAGCGGCTTAAATGAAGGTGATAAGGTGGTTTTGGCGCACATGTCTTCGGCTGAAATTTCAGACAAGACTGCTAATATCAAGGGCCCAAGGAGATTCTAAGATGAATATCATTGAACTGAAAAAAATTAATAAATTTTTCGGTGAAAACGCTAATCGGGTTCATGTGCTTAAAGATGTTAATTTTTCAGTTGAAAAAGGCGATTTTGTTGCCATTATCGGACAATCAGGTTCCGGAAAATCCACAATGATGAATATTATAGGCTGTTTAGATGTGCCGACTTCCGGCTCTTATAAAATAAACGGAGTTGAGGTTGGCAAAATGAACAAGGACGAATTGGCAGATTTGCGCTCTAAAACATTCGGCTTTATTTTTCAGCGTTATAATTTGCTTTCAAGCTTAAAAGCTGATGAGAATGCCGCGCTTCCGGCAGTTTATTTGGGGCTTAATGCTGAAATCCGTAATAAACGCGCGGTTGAACTCCTAAAACAGCTTGATCTTGGCGATAAACTGAACAATAAGCCAAACGAACTTTCCGGCGGGCAGCAACAGCGCGTTAGTATCGCTCGCGCTTTAATGAACGGCGGCGAAATTATTTTGGCAGATGAACCAACCGGCGCGCTTGATTCAAAAAGCGGCGAGCGGGTTATGGAAATCATTAAAGACCTTCATAAACAGGGGCATACCATAATTTTAGTAACGCATGACAGTCATATTGCCGCGCAGGCAAGCCGGATTATTGAAATTAAAGACGGGCAGGTGGTTTCTGATACCCGTAAATCAGATACTATTTACCCGGAGATGGAAAAAGTTGAGCATAATAAAAAGAGCAAGTTTGATACATTTAAGTACAGTTTTATGGAATCGTTTAAAATGTCGGTTCATGCCATTTTATCTAATAAAATGCGCTCGCTGTTGACGATGCTCGGTATTATTATCGGTATTGCTTCCGTTGTTTCAGTGGTGGCTTTGGGTAACGCGTCACAGCAAAAAATTATGGAGCAGATTAACTCCATGGGCACCAATACGATAGATATTTTACCAGGTACCGGTTTTGGCGACAGGCGAGCCATGCGGATACGCACCTTAAAAATTAGCGATTCCGATTATTTGGGAAAACAAAGCTTTATTGATAATTCCACACCGAGAGTTTCCGCAAACGGCAATTTAATATATGAAAATCAGGCTTTAACCGCGCAGCTTACAGGAGTAGGCGAGGCGTTTTTTGAAGTTAAAGGACGCAAAATTGCTTTAGGACGCATTTTTACGCAAGGCGAGGTTGACGATATGTCCTCCGTGGTGGTGATTGATGATAACACCCGTAAACAGTTGTTTGAAAATGACCCTGACCCGATTGGCAAAATTTTAATTTTTAACAAAAAACCGCTGAAAATCATCGGCATTACCGAGCCATACAACGCCCCCGGTCCGATGTCGGATTCTATGAACTTGTGGACTCCGTATACGACCGCAATGTATAAAATTAACGGTACTAACGATATTGATTCAATTACGGTAAAAATTAACGATGCGGTAAATTCGCAAGTGGCGGAAGAAAGTATTGAAAATATTTTAACCTCACTGCACGGTAAAAAAGACTTTTTTATGATTAATACCGATAGCATTAAGCAAACAGTGGAAAGCGCAACCAATACCATGAAGCTTTTGATTGCGAGTATTGCGGTAATTTCATTGATTGTCGGCGGTATCGGGGTGATGAATATTATGTTGGTATCGGTTACTGAGCGTACGCGCGAAATCGGTATCAGAATGGCTATTGGCGCCAAACAAGCCGATATCTTACAGCAGTTTTTAATTGAGGCAGTGTTAATTTGTTTGGTCGGCGGTTTTATGGGAGTGACGCTCTCATTATTGATAGGCGCCGGATTTAATACTTTTTCGGAAGATTTCGGTATGATTTTTTCAACATCGTCCATAATTTTGGCGTTAAGCTGTTCAAGCGCAATCGGTATAATATTCGGATATATGCCGGCAAGAAACGCTTCAAACCTTAATCCTATTGATGCATTAGCGAGTGAATAACATGAAAAAGAATATGGTTTTAAATTTTTTAATGATAACAGTTTTGTTTGCAACACTAGGCTGTGCGGCAAATAAGTACGAATTGCATACGCTTGAAGACGAGTTGGGGCAATATGACAGCAATCGTTATAAAGCGGATGGCGAATGGTGGCGCGGGTATCATAATGCCGAACTTAACCATTTGGTGGAAACGGCGCTACAAAAAAATCCTGATTATTTGCGCGCGGCGATAAATATTAATAAAGAACTTTATAGTTTAAAGTTGCAAACGCTTGATTTGTTTCCGACTTTAGCGGGCAAGCTTAACGCTTCTTCGCAGAGTGAAGTTAAGCGTACCGATAATTTTTCAAGCAATTTTTCAGGAGAACTCGGTTTAACATATGAAGTTGACTTGTATGGTAAAATCCGCAATTTACAAACTGCGCAGGAATTTGAATATAAAGCTACCGAACAAGATAAAGAATCAGCGCGCTTGAGCCTTGTCAACAGTGTGGTTGATTTGTATTTTAATTTGGCATACTTAAACAATGCGATAGCCTTAACCGAGAAAAATATCGTGCTTTATCAAAATTTGTATAATATTTCCGCGCAAAAATACCAAAGCGGCAAAACTGACGACATAGAATATTTGCAAACTAAGCAAAGCCTACTCTCAGAAGAAAATAAACTGCTTGATTTACAAACGTCATTTAAAGAACAAGAACGCAGTTTGCGCAATATTTTAAGCGCTAAGCCCGATGAAGATTTAAATTTAGAGTTTACCGGCCTTATAGAGCAAAAGTCGCTTAATGTTAATATGGAAACGCCGCTTGCGGTGCTTGCTAAGCGTCCGGATTTGCTTGCCGGTCAATATCGGTTGGAAAAAGCGTTTAAAAACTTAAAAGCTGAAGATAAAAACTGGTATCCGACCATTTCACTCAAAGGGGCGATTAATTCGGCTTCTGACAAGGCGCGCACCACGTTTGATTTTCCATACTTGCTCGGCAGCGTGGGGGTTGATTTGCCGTTTTTAGATTGGAACAGAGTTAAAAACAATGTTAAAATTTCGGAGGCAGATTATAATTTGGCGCTGATTGATTTTAAGGATAACTTAAACCAGGCTCTAAATGAAGTCGCTTATTATTACTTCGCATATCAAAAAGCAGAACAGCAATATGATAATGTTGAGCAAAATTATAATAATGCCGTAAAAATCAGCAAATATTATCAGGCGCGTTATAATAACGGCAAAATAGAGTTTAAGGATTATTTGGAGGCTATTAATACAGAAAATGAGCTTTATAAAAGTTTGATTGAGCAAAAATACCAAATAATTAAGTATGAAAACTATATTTTTAAGGCGATGGGCGGAAAATACGGCGCTTAGCTATACATAACCTTGTTTAAGTATAATCCACAAGCAGGAGCGGTTACTCCGGCTTTGGCACGGCATTTGCTTTCCAGAATATTTTTAACGTCATCGGGGGTTAAGTGTTTGTCGCCAACCATTTTTAAGGTTCCGACCATGTTGCGCACCTGATGATATAAAAAAGAGCGAGCTTCAACAATAAAATCTATTTCATCGCCGTTTTGGATAATTTCAAGCTTATCTAGGGTTTTTAGCGGCGAAAGCGCCTGACAACCGGCGCCACGGAACGAACTGAAATCATGATGTCCTAGTAAATGTTTGGCGCCTTCACGCATTAAATCAACGTTAAGCGGATAGCCGACATGCCAAACGCGGTTTTCAAGCAAAACGGTGCGCGCTCGGCGGTTTAATATGCGATAAATGTAACCGCGACCTGTAGCTGAAAAGCGGGCATGAAAATCATCAGGAACATGTTCAACATTAATTACGGCAACAGGCGCTGCCATATCGCGCAAATTGGCGTTAAAGGCTTCGCGAATCCGGAACAATTCCATATCGGTATTTAAATCAAAATGGGCAACCTGAGCCAAGGCATGTACTCCGGCATCTGTGCGTCCTGCGGCATAAATTTCAGACTTTTGGTGGGTAAAGTTAAACAGCGCGGTTTCAAGATATTCTTGCGCGCTTTTGCCTTCTTGCTGTTTTTGCCAACCGACAAGATTGGTGCCATCATATTCTATGGTTATTTTGTATCGCATGCCAATATCAATAATCTATTTTGCCTGTCATTGCAAGAAAAAAGCCGGAGCTAACTCCGGCCTTAAAAGTATAAGTTTATTTTAGGCAACCAATTTTAAGCCGTTTTCTTGTTTTTCTTTAAAAAAACCAAGCTTACGTTGTACCTCCCAAATAACACGTAAAGCATTGAGAGCGTTTTCTCCAGTAATGCGAGGAGTCGCCTCGTCTCTGATACAAGCCATAAAGTGGCTGAGCTCAGCGCTTAATGGTTGGTTGGTAGGAATAAACAACTGTTCAACACTGCCTTTTAAGCCGTAATTCATCCAATCAGGAATACTTTCTTGATTTACATACGGCATACGACCTTGTGAGTGAACGTTAATGCTCTGATTGATAAAGTCCATATCAATGTAGTTGGTGTCAGTGGTGACAGTTAAAGTGCGCACGCGGGCTTGAGTGATACGGCTCGCCGTTAAGTTGGCGGTAGCGCCGTTTGCAAATTCAAGCAAAGCGGAAATGTAATCTTTACCTTCCGGTTTGTCGGCGGTTTTAACCGAGCAAGCCTGAACATTAACAACCGGAGATTTAACTAAAGACTGAATAACTTCAACGTCGTGAATCATTAAGTCCATAGCAACGTCAACGTCGGTGATGCGACCGCTGGCGGCAGACATACGCTGAGCGGTTAATGAGCGAATTTTAGAAGTGTCGGATAAAATTTTACCCATCTGTTCAACCGCCGGATTAAAACGTTCAATATGACCGACCAGCAAAGTTACATTGTTCTTTTTAGCGGCGTTGATTAAGCGCATGCACTCATCTTCGGTGGTGGCAAGCGGTTTTTCAATCAAACAATGAATGCCGTGATTTAAGAAAAATTCGCCAACATCGGCGTGAGTGGTTGAGGTGGTGACCACGCTGACGGCATTTACGCTCTTGGCAACTTCTTCCATTGATGAAAAAGCTTTAATACCAAACATTTCAGCCGCATTTTTAGCCGCTTCGGGAAAAATATCATATACGCCGACAAGTTCAACGTTGGGTAGGTTTTTATATGTTTTTAAGTGGTTTTTACCCATAACTCCGGCGCCGATAACGGCAACTTTAATGGTATCAGTCATTTAAAATCCTTATGTAATTTGCGAAAAACTGAGCCTTTTATAGCATATTTTTCGTCAAATTGCTTTTAAAAAGATGTTACATAATGTTACAATTAAAGCAAATGTTTTTATTCCATTTCAGCCAGGCGGCGCGCTTGATCTTCAGTGATTAAAGCTTCAATAATTTCGTCTAAGGCTTCGCCGGATACAACCTCATCAAGTTTGTAAAGAGTAAGGTTGATACGGTGGTCGGTAACGCGCCCTTGCGGATAGTTATAAGTACGAATACGTTCGCTGCGGTCGCCGCTACCGACTTGAGTTTTGCGCTTTTCGGCATAGTTGGCGTCAATAGTTTCTTTTTGCATATCATATAATTTAGCGCGCAAATGATTCATGGCCTTTTCGCGGTTTTTGAACTGTGAACGGTCATCTTGACATTGTACTACCACGCCGGTCGGGATATGGGTGATGCGAACCGCTGACTCGGTTTTGTTAACGTGCTGTCCGCCTGCGCCTGATGAACGGTAAACATCAACTTTTAAATCAGCCGGATTAATATATAAGTCAACCTCTTCAATTTCAGGCAAAACGGCAACGGTAGCGGCGGAAGTGTGAACACGTCCTTGTGATTCGGTTACTGGAACACGTTGCACGCGGTGGGCACCGGATTCAAATTTAAGCTTGGCAAATACGTCTTTGCCGGTAATTTTGGCAGAAGCTTCTTTATAGCCGCCCAAACCGTTTTCATTAGCGTCCAAAACCTCAAATTTCCAACCTTGTTTTTGTGAATAGCGTTGATACATTTCAAACAAAACGGCGGCAAATAAAGCGGCCTCATCGCCGCCGGTGCCGGCGCGAACCTCCAAAATAGCATTTTTTTCGTCATCTTCAGACTTAGGAAGCAGTAAAATTTTAATTTCATGCTCCATTTCAGGGAGTTTTTCTTTTAACTCGTAATATTCGCTTTCAGCCATTTCGCGCATTTCTTTATCAAGCGATGCATCGTCCATCATCTGCTTGGCGTCGTTTAAATTGGCGGAGGTATGCTGATATTTTTTTATAGCCTCAACCACCGGTGTCAGCAATGAAAGCTCTTTATTAAGTTTCACAAGTTCATCGGAAGATACATTTCCGGTTAGGAGGGATTCAATTTCTTCATGGCGGCGGACTACACCGTCAAGTTTTTCTTCAAAATTCATTTTAAATTTCCTTCAGCAAATTATTGAGGGCAACAACTTTTTGTTCACCGCTGTCTAAATCTTTGATAGTAACATTGCCGTCGGCAAATTCATCAGAACCGATAATTACGGCTTTAAAAGCGTTGGTTTTATTGGCTTTTATCATGCGTTTTTTGATATTTCCGCTGTAACCGTGTTCAACACGGAAGCCGGCTTTGCGTAAATCATAAGCAATTTTTAAGGCGGTTTCGGCCATATCTTCGCCAACCGGAATTACAGCAATCGGACGGGCAGGCTCAATATCAGATTCAAGTAACATGGAAAGACGTTCAACCCCGCAAGCCCAACCGATACCGGCAACTTCGCCACCGCCCATTTGGGCAACCAAACCATCGTATCTGCCGCCGGCAAGCACGGTGCCTTGCGCGCCGAGTTTATCGGTAGTGAGTTCAAAGACGGTGTGAGAATAGTAGTCTAAGCCGCGAACCAAACGGTTATTAACGCGGTATTTAATGTTTAAGAGATTAAGACCTTTCAGTACCGCATTAAAGAAGGCGGCAGACTCTTTATTTAAGCTGTCGGCATATAGAGGAGCGCCGGCAATAACCGCTTTATCGCACTCTTCTTTAGAATCTAAAATACGCAGCGGGTTTTTGGTTAGGCGGTTTTTGCTGTCTTCCGATAATTCATTGTAATGCTGCTGCAAATAGTTTATCAATTTTTCACGATAAGCATCGCGGCTTGCGGCATCGCCAAGAGAGTTAATTTCAACCGTAACCGCGCCGGCAAGTCCGAGTCTTTCAAGAAACTCGTAGGCCATGGCAATAACTTCAATATCGGCTTGCGGCGAGGCAACGCCCAACATCTCAACCCCAAACTGGGTAAATTGGCGCTGACGACCTTTTTGCGGACGCTCATAACGGAACATCGGTCCTTGATAATAAAGCTTAACCGGCAGGTTTTGCTGCATGCCTTCAGAAATAAAAGAGCGAACCACGCCGGCAGTGCCTTCGGGGCGCAAAGTTAAGCTTTCGCCGCCGCGGTCTTGAAAACAATACATTTCTTTAGTAACAATATCAGACGTATCGCCCAAATTGCGTGAAAAAACTTCGGTAAATTCAAAAATCGGAGTTTCAATTTCTTCAAATCCGTATTTTTCAACCACTTCTGAGGCGGTGGTGATAACTTTTTTAACTTTTCTTTTAGCGGCGCCATATAAATCATAAGTTCCGCGAACATTTTGTAATTTTGCCATGTTATTTTTCCTAATTTATTTAAACAAAGAAACGGCGCAGAAAATCTGAGCCATTTCTTAAAACGGGTAAAGCGCTAATGGTTTAAAAATTTATCAATAGCAATACCGGTTTGCTTACGTGGACCGGCAACTTTGGTTAATTGTCCGTCAATATATACATCAACATTGTAATAGCGACCGACCGATAAAATTAAGCCGGTTTTATCAGGAACATTGTATACATAACCTTTGGGCTTAATGCCGGTATCATAAACTTTTTGGTCATCACGCACTTCAAACCAAGATTCGCCGTTAAATTTGATTACCACACGGCTTTTAGATGCGGCTTGCGGTTCTTCTTCGGCAACAGGGGGTTCGGCGTAGCTTTCATCTGATATGGTTATTTGATTATCTTCAATCGGAGTTTCGGTTTCAGCTTCCGGCGGTGTGATAATTTCATCAATATTTATCGGTTTTTCAGAGTCGGTATCGGAAATTTGCTCTTCATCAGCCGGTTGATATTCATCAATCGTGGTTTCAGCTTTTTTGGGAGAGCAACTTAATAAGAGCCAAGCCAGATAAATAAGCACCACGGCAATAATGCCGATTGATATTTGTTTTTTGTTGGGAATAGTTAACATAGTATGTTTTTCAATAACCTTTTTGTCGTTTCTGTTTTGATCAGTGTTTTTTTGAGGCATAGCCTCGGATTTATAACACTGAACAATACGGTCGGCATTAAGACCTAAATATTCGGCATACGAGCGGATAAAACCGGTGCCGTAAGGAACGGGAGGAAGCTCTTTAAAGTTGCTTTCTTCAAGGGCTTTAATGTAAATTTTACGAATACACAAAGCTTTAGATACCGTGTCTAAAGTTTTTTTCTGATTTAAACGCGTGTATTTTAAGAACATACCGACAGTAGTTGCTTCTTCAACGGCGTTTGGTGTTTTTTCAGGTTGTTTTTCCAATTTCAGGCATCCTTTATATAAATTTTTTACATTAAATCACACTTTTTATCAGATTGCAATACCATGATCATGCGCGTAGGCAGATAATTGCGGGCGCAAAGATCGTTTGGGTGATTTTAACAGTGTTTGCACGTAATCAGTAATATCCTGAACTCGCAGGGTGCGAATCATCTTTTTAACATTGCCGAAAGCGGAGCCGGTCATGGAAAGCCTTCGGAAACCTAAACCTATCAACACCATTGCTTCTATCGGAGTGCCGGCCATTTCGCCGCATACCGAACACGGAACGCCGGCGGCATCGGCCTTGGTTACTATTTGTTTTAAGGCGCGCAAAAACGGAGCCGATAAAACATCATAACGGTCGGTAATGCGCGGATTGCCGCGGTCGCATGCAAACATAAATTGCGCCAAATCATTGGTGCCGATAGAAATAAAATCGGCATATTTTAACACGTCGTCAAGCTGAAAAATAACCGATGGAACCTCAATCATTAACCCGACATTTATTTTAGAGGGCATCGGTTCGCCTTTTTTGCGCTCTTTTTCAACCTCAATCATTAAAGTTTCTTTGGCGTCTAAAAATTCTTCCAGACTGGAAATCATCGGGAACATAATGTTGAGTTCTTTGCCGGCAGTCACTTTTAAAAATGATTTGAGCTGTTGACGCAAAATGGCGCGGCGATCAAGCGTAATGCGGATTGAGCGCCAACCGATAGCCGGATTATTTTCTTTCATATCGCCCCAATACGGCAAAAGTTTGTCAGAACCGACATCTAAACTGCGGAAGATAACTTTTTTATTACCGGCTTTAGACATGAGTTTTTGATAAAAGTTTATCTGTTGGGCAACATCGGGCATAGTTTCAGACGACATAAACGGAATTTCGGTACGGTATAAACCGATGCCGTCGCATTTAGTGGAATCTATGTAATCAAAGTCAAAATCAAGCCCGACATTAAGGTTTAAGCTGATACGAAGACCGTCAAGGGTTTTATTGGAAAAGCGCCGCAATTTTTTTAATTGTTCAAGCAATATTGCCATATTTTTTTGCTGAGATTTAAATTTTTGCACAATGTCGTCGGGAGGATTGATGTAAACAAAGCCTTCTTTACCATCTATACCAAGCAGTTCGCCATCTTTAACGTCTTTGAAAATACCTTTGATTTTGGCGATGACCGGTATGTTTAAGGCTTTGGCGACAATAGATACGTGCATGGTCGGAGTGCCGTCTTCTAAAACAAGACCGCGAATTTTTTTGTAATCGTAATCCATTAAGTCAGCCGGACCCATGGTTTGTGCCACAATGATGATGTCTTTTTCATTGTTTATTCGGTTTAATTTTTTTTCATCGCCGCTTAAAAACATACGCAGGCGGTCGGCAATATCGCGGAGGTCATGTAAACGCTCTTTTAAGTAAATGTCGCTGCTGCCGGAGAGCCGGTTCCATATATCCTCATAGGCACGTTCTACCGCGGCTTCAGCAGTCAGACCGCCGGAAATGTTATCTGATATTTTGCGATACCAACCTTTATCGCGCGCAAACATGCGGTAAGTTTCCAAGATGTCGGTATGTTCGCCTATACCGAGTTGCGCCGCATTGAATTTTTCATCAAGGCTTTTGTTCATTTTTTCTTTGGCGTCATCAAGGCGAGCAAGCTCTTTGTTGACATCCTCGGCAAAAATTTCGGTAACGGCTTGGCGGCGGCGGTGCACAACCGCGTTGCCGATGCCGTATCCTTTGTTTAACACCATGCCTTTAAGATGATCTTTAAGCTTTAAACCGCGAGATTTCACCAACTTTTTTTTGTAGGCTATCATTTCTTCCGATGAAAGGGCGGCAGTTAAAAACATGGCGATGGTTTCAAGCGCTTCATTATCAGTCTGCGAATAAGTATGAGGTTTTTTGTGAGCGATTACGATAGTTCCGTAGGTGCGGCTCCAACGCAATAACGGAGCGCCGAGAGCCGATTTAAATATACGTTCATTTTTGACAGCCGGCGGCTCATTGTTTTCAGAATAAGATAAAGTTTGGCGGGTGGCGGCAATTTCGCCGATAAAGCCTTCGCCGTAACGAATATGATGTTTGTATTGCTTTTCAACTAATCCGGAGCCACATAAAAATTCCAGATAATTGTCGTCAACCGTAACATAACAAACCGCTGCATCGGCATTAAAGCCGGCGGCCAGAATATGCATAAATTTTTCAAGACGCTCCGACGGGTCTTGATTTTCAGGAATAGCCTGAATTTGTTTCAGAATTTCCATTGCGGTGTTTTCAATGTTTGTTTGCATCTTGCCTCTGATAAAAGAAAAATTATGCTTGTGCTTTATTTATATTATTTATATTCTGTTTCAGCAAGCATAAATCTTAATTTATAAGGAGCAAAAA
>JAJWCP010000008.1 GCA_021617435.1 Pseudomonadota bacterium | reverse complement strand
ATTCTATACTGGGCTCAGTTTTGCAAAATTAACTATTATAAAAAGGGAATGAAATGTACAATTTGCCTAATTTGTTGACGATTTCCAGAATTGTGGTAATTCCGGTTATCTTTTTATCACTTTACATTAACTCATTTTGGTGGACGATGTTTATCGCCATTTTGTTTGTTGCCGCTGCCGTTACCGATTATTTTGACGGTTATTTAGCGCGCAGCCGCAATGAAACATCCGCCTTCGGTCGCCTGCTTGACCCGATTGCCGACAAGCTGTTAGTTGCTTCGGCATTGGTAGTTATTTTAGCCAAACCGAACATGGTTTGGAGCACCTTAACTTATATTCCGGCATTTATTATTCTTTGCCGCGAGATTTTGGTTTCAGGCTTGCGCGAGTTTTTGCGTGAAGTTAATGTCGGATTGCCGGTTACGCGTTTAGCAAAATGGAAAACCGGTTTTCAGATGACCGCTCTTTCCATGATGCTGTTCCACGGGCTGTGGATTTGGCCTTATTTGGGCGAATTTTTACTTTGGATTGCCGCGGCTTTAACCTTTATTACCGGTTATCAGTACTTTCAAAAAAGCGTTGATTATATTAAAACGCTTGAAAAAGCCAAAACCGTAGAGGCTAAAATTGTAATTAAGCCGCAAACCAAAGTCGTTAAAAAAGCGGCAAAGAAAACGGCAGCTAGAAAGGCTCCGGTTAAAAAAGCCGTTTCAGCTAAAAAATCAACCAAGAAAGCCACCGCTAAAAAATAATCATGGATAAAAACAAATTTCACATACTTGTTGTTGATGACGACACACGATTACGCAATCTGCTCCGGCGTTTTTTGCAGGAGCAGAATTTTGCGGTCTCAGTTGCCAAAGATGCGGCTGAAGCTCGTATGTTTATTGATGAGTATAAATTTGACTTGTTGATTGTTGATGTAATGATGCCTAACGAAAGCGGCATTGAGTTTTTAACTGCGTTGCGCAAAGAAAACAATGTTCCGGTGATTATGCTTACTGCCATGGGCGAGCCTGATGACCGCATTTCAGGCTTAGAGGCGGGGGCAGATGACTACCTGCCCAAACCGTTTGAGCCCAAAGAGCTGGTTTTACGCATTAAAAACATTTTGAAACGCGCGCCGAAAAACACCGAAAATAAAGATTTGCCGCTTAATTTAGGCCTATGTCTTTATGACGCGGTTAAAAAAGAACTGACCAACAAACAGGGCGAAATTATTCATATCACGCCGGTTGAGCAAATATTGCTTAATGTTTTAAGCCAAAAGCCGGGGCAGATTTTTACGCGTGAAAAACTGGCGGAAATTTTAGGAGCCGGACAAAGCCCGCGCTCTATTGACGTGCAAATTACAAGGTTACGCAAAAAAATTGAAAAAGATTCAAAAAATCCGCGTTATCTGCAAACCATTCGCGGCAAGGGCTATATGCTCTTGCCTGAATAAATACAATACATTAAAATAAAGGAGTTACCGTATGCATATTGTATTTCCTAAAAAAGTTGAAGGCACTATGCGCTATTTAAAGCTTAAACTGTTGCCTAAAACTTTGTTTTTCAGAACAATGCTGTTAATTTTTATTCCGCTGATTGTGGTTCAGGTTGTTTCCATCATCGCCTATTTCAACGGCAGTTGGGGCAAAGTCGGGCGGCGGCTTTCCGATAACCTCAGCTCAAACATGGCGTTTATCGTGCAGCTAACCGAACAAAATCCCGATAATTTTGCAGAAATACAAAAACTGGCAAAATCAGTTTATCAGCTTGATGTTGAATATTTTAACAACGATCTTAAACACTCTGAAAGAATTAAAACCTCGCGCAATTATCGTTTGGTTACCGAGTTTTTTGAACGCGCCTTAAAAAATGATTTTCCTGATGCCGAAACATCAACTTATTTAACCGACGGACGCGCCGTTTTAATCACTTTGGTGGATACTGAAAGCGGATTGTTTAAGTTTACAACTTCAACCAAAAATATTTTCAGCACCTCAGTGTTCGGCTTTATTGCCTGGATGATTGGCACCTCGCTGTTGCTGTTTGCGGTATCGGCGCTATTTTTGCGCGTGCAGGCCCGTTCCATTAAGCAACTGGCGGAAGCGGCGGAAGATTTCGGTAAAGGTATTGACACCCCGTTTAAGCCGTACGGCTCGTCAGAAGTGCGCAAAGCCGGCATTGCTTTTACGAAAATGAAAGAGCGTATTAATCGCCAAATTTCAGAACGCACACAAATGCTGGCCGGAGTTTCGCATGATTTGCGCACTCCGCTCACCCGCATGAAGCTGCAACTTGCCATGTTGCCGAAAAACGATGAAAATGCCGAGTTTATTGAAGATATTTCTGAGATGGAAAAAATGCTTGACGGCTATTTGGCGTTTGTCAGCGGCGAAGGCGGCGAACCCAATACCTTTGTTGATATGAACGAACTTATTTTGAGCATTTTAAATAAATTCCGCAACTCAAAAACCATGATTCGCTACTCAACCAATGATCAGGTCAGCGCCATTCAAGGGCGCGAACAAGCCTTAAAACGCGCGGTTACCAACATTATTTCCAACGCCTTTTATTATGGCAAAACCGTTGCGGTTGCCTTAGAAAGCAACAGTAACAAAATGGAAATTTCAGTTGAAGATGACGGTCCGGGCATTCCGGCCGACAAGCGCGAAGACGTATTTAAGGCCTTTTACCGCATTGAAGGTTCGCGCAATAAAGAAACCGGTGGCGTGGGCTTGGGTTTATCAATCGCCAAAGACATTATTGTTTCGCACGGCGGAACTATTGAGCTCGGCGATAGCAGTATGGGAGGCTTGAGGGTACTCATTTCTATTCCCTTATAACTCTCACATACGAAAATATGTGTTCAAATAAAAGCCGAAATTTCGGCTTTTATTTTTGCCTTGACTTATGCTAAAAAAGCGGATATAAGGCTTTTTGAAAACCCGAGAACCTTTTATATTAAAAGGTTTTAAATAACTAATAACTAACCGGAGATTTTAAAAATGAAAAGAACATATCAGCCCAGCAAGCTCATCAGATCACGTCGTCACGGTTTCCGTACCCGCATGGCTACAGTTGGCGGACGTAAAGTTTTGGCCGCTCGTCGTTTGAGAGGTCGTAAAAAACTTTCTGCTTAGTTTTGTGATGAATAAAATCATTGTCTTAAAAAAGAGAAAAGATTTTCTGAGAGCTGCCAAAGGTGTCAGAATGGTTGTTTCAACGGCTATTTTGCAGGCAGCTCGCAGTTTATCTGAAGAAGATGTTCCCTTTAAGGTCGGCTTTACCGCGTCAAAAAAAATCGGCAAAGCATATTTTCGTAACCGCGCAAAACGCCGATTAAGAGCCGTTGTGCGCGAAGTTTTTCCTGAGCTCGCTCTGACTAATACGGAATATGTTTTAATCAGCCGCTTTAACACTGCTTACTGCCCGTATCAAAATTTAAAAAATGACATAAAATGGGCGTTAAAGAAAGCCAACAAAATTTTATCGGCAGAGAATCAATCCGCAGAAGATGAAAACACCGCAACGGAAATTTCCAAGCAGGATAAATAGAGTTTTTTAAGATGAAAAACCTGTTAATTTTACTTGTTAAATTTTATCAGAAATTTGTTTCGCCATTATGCGGCGGGTGTTGCCGCTTTAGACCAACATGCTCGCAATATATGATTGAGGCGCTGCAAATTCACGGCGTTATTAAAGGCTTGTATTTAGGGATTAAGCGCATATTAAAATGCCATCCGTGGGGCGGTTCCGGCTACGACCCTGTCCCGCCGAAAAGAGCAAAAAAATTTTAATCAACAAGCGCGGCAGAATCGTTTTATATACTTGCCTTTAGGCAAAATTTATACTACAAACAAAGAAATATGTACGATATTTAAGGAGTTTACAAAAAGTGAAAGAAGAAACAAGAGGCCTTTTGGCGGCTATTATGCTGTCTGTTTTGATTATTTTTGCAGTCAATTACTTTTTTCCGGCCAACGAACCGGAATATACCGTTCAACAACAAAAACAAGCACCGGCAGTCACCGCTGACGTAACTTCGCAAGAAACCGCAACTTTGCTGTCTGCTGATGAAGTTGTTAAAGCCGAAAAACGAGTGCCGATTAAAAATGCAAGCATTAACGGCAGTTTGCGGTTAAAAGGCGCCCGCTTTGACTATTTGAATTTGACCAAATATAAAGAAACTCTTGAAGATAACAGTCCTGATGTTGAACTTTTGTATCCGGCAGGCACTGAAGGTCAATATTTTGCCGAGCTTGGCTGGCTCAGCAACAACTCTGACTTAAAGCTTCCGACCTCAGAGAGCGAGTGGTCTCTTAAAGGAACTGAATTAACTCCGCAATCGCCGATTACGCTTGAATGGGACAACGGGCAAGGTTTGCGCTTTATCCGCACTATCTCAGTTGACGAAAATTATTTGTTTAATATTACGCAAACAGTGGTAAACAATACCTCTGAAGATGTGGTTTTGTATCCGTACGGACTTATAAGCCGCTCGTTTAAGGGCGAAGCATCACGC
Source organism: Pseudomonadota bacterium (assembly GCA_021617435.1). GTDB lineage: Bacteria > Pseudomonadota > Alphaproteobacteria > RF32 > CAG-239 > CAAFZY01. Next base: position 17,110 of record JAJWCP010000008.1, on the reverse strand, counting down.
CAAAGCGCCGTTGTGCACCAAGGTATCAGCAGTGTTATTGACGGCTCGCTAGAAGAAATTAAATACAAAAACTTAAAAGAAAACAAGCCGGAAACATTTGAAGTTTCAGAAGGGTGGGCAGGTTTTTCCGACCGCTATTGGTTTACGGCGTTTATTTTTAACGGCACGCAAAAAAATGACTTAAAATTTACCAACAACGGCAATGATTTGTTCCAAATTGATTACCGCAGCGCGCCGCTCACGATTGCCGCAGGCGCCGCCGCTTCTGAAAATATGCGCTTTTTTGCGGGCGCCAAAGAGATTAAGCTGCTTGATGAATACGCCGATAAAGCTAATATCAAAAAATTTGACTTAGCGGTTGATTTCGGATGGTATTACTTTTTAACCAAGCCGTTCTTTTATATTTTAACTTTCTTGTATGGTATTATCGGCAATATGGGTTGGGCAATTTTGCTGTTCGCCGCCCTGCTCCGCTTGGCAATGTTCCCGATTGCCAATAAATCATACGACAGTATGTCAAAAATGAAAAAAATTCAGCCCAAAGTGGCGGAATTGCAAGAAAAATACAAAAGCGACAGAGCTTTATTGCAGCAAGCAACCATGGATTTATACCGTCGCGAAAAGATTAATCCGGCATCAGGATGCTTGCCGATGTTTATTCAAATTCCGGTATTCTTTTCATTATATAAGGTGCTGAACATTTCAATAGAAATTCGCCACGCACCGTTTATCGGCTGGATTAAAGACTTGTCGGCGCCTGATCCGCTCACCATTTCAGTATGGTCGCATATTCCGTTACCATCACTTTTGGATATTGGTGTTTGGCCGATTTTGATGGGTTTGACCATGTGGATGCAGCAAAAACTTAATCCGACACCGGCTAACAAAGATCAAGCTCGTATGTTTGCGCTTATGCCGCTGATTTTTACCTTAATGTTAGGGCATTTTACTTCCGGTTTGGTTATTTACTGGACTTTGAGCAACATTCTTTCAATTTTACAGCAGCGTGCCATTATGCGTAAAAACGGAGTAAAATAATGAAGCTAAAACCGATTTTTGACAAGGAAACTTTAGAACCGGGGCGGAAACTTTTTTGCGAGCCTTGCAACTTTGTGCTCGGCGCCGCTGAGCTCCATCAGCTGCCGGATGGAAATATGCCGGAAGTGGCTTTTATCGGTCGGTCAAATGTTGGTAAATCAAGCTTGATTAACGCCTTGTTTAATCGCAACAACCTGGCTAAAACCTCATCTACTCCGGGGCGCACTCAGCAGCTTAATTATTTTAATCTTAACAATAAGCTCTATTTGGTTGACCTTCCGGGGTATGGTTTTGCCAAAGCTCCCACCAATGTGGTAAAAAAATGGCATGAAGTTATTTTTACCTATCTGCAAGGACGCCCCAATTTAAGAAAGGTTTTTTTGCTTGCGGATTCCAATTTGGGAATTAAAAAATCAGATTCTGAAATGATGGATATGCTAGATAAAGCCGCGGTGCCATATCAGGTTATTTTTACCAAATGCGACCGCATAAGTAATAAAGAACTATACGAAACCATGGACGAGGTTGCCACATTGCTAAAAAAACATGCGGCCGCGCATAATGTGATTATTTACACCAGCGCTTCTAAAAAAATAGGGCTTGAAAACGTGCGGGCAGAAATAGCAAACTTGCTCCAAAATTAAAAAAATCCTAACTATTTACGAGTAAAATGGTTTTAATCAGAATACAACTTATGCACAACACAGACTCGTAAATATTGCAAAAAAAAAACGGCGTCTATAATGTTTTATTATAGCACTTTAGAGAGGATTTTTGATGATAAATACACAATCAGGAAGAAGTATGGTGGAGATGCTCGGCGTTTTGGCGATTATCGGGGTCTTATCCGTGGGGGCGATTGCCGGATATAGCAAGGCAATGATGAAATACAAACTCAATAAACATGCTGAGCAGATGAATCAGATTATGGCGGCAATCAGTCGTCACACCGGTTCTTTTAAGAATATCCAATACGAAAGTTTTGTTACAGGCGCATTTACTAAAATGGGAGAATTTCCAAGTGAAATGTCTCAAGACAATAATACTGTAAGTGTTTATGATATTTTTAAAAATCGTATATCTGTTGTATATTCTCCAAAAACTTCAAGCTCCAACCATAGTGCTCAGAATGAAATCAGGTTAGATTATTATTTATCCACTGACAGCAATACCGCTGTTGAGCTGTGTCGTTCATTGTTTGTTGCCGCCAAAGAGCAAAGCGGCGAGTTACACCGGATATTTACTACGACTAGCAGTAGTCCAAACGACCAAAACCAATATTACGGCGATAAGTATTGCACTAACAACTGCATTAAAAATCTTAGTATGAACACTATCGGCAATATCTGCGCGAATGCTCAAGGTAAAAAATCAGGTAGCATCAGAGATGATGATATGGCAAGTGAAATGTCATTATCCACCTTCGGATTAAGTATCGGTGGCTCTGATGATACCAGCAACAATATTGATAGCATAAACTTTGTGTGGAAAGCTGACTAAGAAGTTATTTGAACATAGCTTAGATATTACAAAAAATGTTGCAAATTTGAATTTGCAACATTTTTTGGTATCCACAACTTATACACACCCCGGACTCGTAAATATTGCAAAAAAAAAACGCGAGCTAAAATCTTTTCAAAACAACTAATTTGAGGAGATTTTTTATTATGAAATCAGAAAATGGTCGCAGTATGGTGGAAATGCTGGGCGTGCTCGCAATTATCGGCGTTTTATCTGTTGGGGCGATAAGCGGATATAGTAAAGCTATGTTCAAGTACAAATTAAATAAATACTCTGAGAGTTTCAGTATGCTATTAAACGAGGCAATAATGCTTTTGCCTGATTTAGAGCGTCATTACGGTAAAAACGTGACAAACCGCAATAACCTGTGTGAGTTTTTCTATAAAGCTAACCTGTTGCCGGACGGTATGACTTATAATGCGACAGATAATCTCATTTATGATATTTTTAAGAACAAGATCGTACTGCATTATACTATGTCCGTCCATAGCAATGGCAGCACTTCAACCGATTATTATATAGCGATAGAAACGAATCATGCAGGCGGAAAAATCAGCAAGCAAAACAATAAAATCTGCCGCAATATTTTTCTTGCCGCCAAAGAAAACGTCCAAAACATTTTAAGTATAGAAATGCGCTCCACCAGAACAGGCGGATATTCTACAGTAATCTTACGCGGAGGACGTCATCAAACTTCAAACACGTTGAGTAAAGCCGATATAAAAAAAATTAACGAGATTTGCTCATCATGCGATGCGGAAAAAGGCTGCGAAATCTTCTTAGTGATAAATGAAGCACCTAACCCGTAAATTATACGCAGGTTTGCCGGTTTTTATATTTTTAACTTGAAAATTTAATCTTTAATGCTAAATTAGCGATTGATTAAAGATTTTATCTATGCCTGTGCGGGGCGGTCCGCACACTTTCTGCCGCGTATCGGCAGAAACAACATTTACTAGGAAGGAATTATAGTATGATTCGTGTTGGTATTAACGGATTTGGCCGTATCGGTCGTTTGGTATTTCGCGCCGCTCAAGCCAGAAAAGATATTGAAGTTGTCGGCATTAATGATTTGATTGATGTTGAATATATGGCTTATATGCTTAAATATGACACCATGCATGGTCGTTTTAACGGCACTGTTGAAGTTAAAGACGGTAAATTAGTTGTAAACGGCAAAGCCATCCGCGTTACCGCCGAAAAGAATCCGGCTGACCTTAAATGGAATGAAATCGGCGCTGAATACGTTGTTGAATCAACCGGTTTGTTCTTAACCAAAGAAAAAGCTCAGGGTCATATTGACGCCGGCGCTAAATATGTTGTTATGTCTGCTCCTTCAAAAGATGATACTCCGATGTTTGTTTGCGGCGTAAACACTGACAGCTATGTTAAAGGCACTAAGTTTGTTTCTAACGCATCATGCACCACTAACTGCTTGGCTCCGATTGCTAAAGTTTTGAACGATGTTTTCGGTATTAAAGACGGCTTGATGACCACTGTTCACTCAACCACCGCTACTCAAAAAACCGTTGACGGTCCGTCTGCTAAAGACTGGAGAGGCGGCCGCGCTGCCAGCGGCAACATTATTCCGTCATCAACCGGCGCCGCTAAAGCCGTTGGTAAAGTTATTCCGTCATTGAACGGCAAATTAACCGGTATGTCTATGCGCGTCCCGACTTTGGACGTTTCAGTTGTTGACTTAACCGCCAACCTTATTAAACCAACCACCTATGAAGAAATTTGCAAAGCTATGAAAGCTGCTTCAGAAGGCGAATTGAAAGGTATTTTGGGTTACACTGAAGATGCTGTTGTTTCATCAGATTTCTTGGGTGATGCTCACACCTCAATCTTTGACGCTAAAGCCGGTATTCAGCTGACTGATACTTTTGTTAAAGTTATCAGCTGGTATGATAACGAATGGGGCTATTCAAACAAGGTTCTTGACCTTATTGCCCACATGGCTAAAGTAAACGGTTAATTTTAAGCCTTTAATCCCCGCCGCACATGCTTGAGTTCTAAGCGAAAAATTTACGGCGGGGAATCTTTTGACAGAAAGGAAAATCTATGCAACAGTACAGAACTCTTGAAGATTTGAACAATTTAAACGGCAAAGTAGTTATGCTCCGCGCTGACTTGAACGTGCCTATGGATGAAAATTTTAACGTTACCAACACTGCTCGTATTGACCGCACCGTTCCAACCATTAAATATTTAATGGATAAAGGCGCTAAAGTTGTGGTTATTTCACACTTCGGACGTCCGGAAGGCAAAGGCGATATGAAAAATTCATTAAGCCACATTGTGCCAAACTTACAAAAAGCTTTGGGACATAAAGTTGTGTTTGTTGACGACTGTATCGGTCCGAAAGTTGAGCAAGCCGTTAAAAATATGAAAGCCGATGAAGTTTTATTGCTTGAAAATCTGCGCTTTTATGACGAAGAGAAAAAAGGCAATGCCGAATGGGCAAAAGAATTGGTTAAACCGGCTGATGTTTATGTGTCAGATGCCTTTTCAACCGCTCACCGCGCGCATGCTTCCATGGTAGCCGCCGCTGAGCAACTCCCGTCGGTTATGGGCTTGTTAATGGAAGAAGAAGTTGATGCCTTAACCAAAGGATTGAACAATCCGGAGCGCCCGTTGATGGCGATTGTCGGCGGTTCAAAAGTTTCAACCAAACTTGACCTCTTGAATAATTTGGTTAAAAAAGTAAACAAATTGGTTATTTCCGGCGGTATGGCTCACACCTTTTTGAAGGCACAGGGCTTTGACGCCATTAACGAAAAGAACTCTTTGGTACAACCTGACATGATTGAAACCGCCAAAGAAATTATGGCAACCGCCAAAGCCAGCGACTGCGAAATTATCTTGCCGGTTGATTTGGTTGCCGCTAAAGAATTTAAGCCCAATGCCGAACACAAAACCGTTGACTTGGAACATATTCCGGCTGAAGGTTGGGAGTTGCTTGACATTGGCGAAAAGAGCATTGCTCAAATTAATGCCAAATTGGAAGAATGCAAAACTTTGGTTTGGAACGGTCCGTTGGGCGTGTTTGAAATGAAGCCGTTTGACAACGCTACCAACAAAGTTGCGCAAAAAGCCGCTGAATTAACCGCTGCCGGAAAACTCACTTCCGTAGCAGGCGGCGGCGATACCGTTTCCGCTTTAACCAACGCAGGTGTTGCCGATAAGTTTACTTATATTTCAACTGCAGGCGGCGCTTTCTTGGAATGGATGGAAGGCAAAGAGCTCCCCGGAGTTGCCGTAATGAAAAAATAAGTTTTTCATTCCTGTTTAAAACTCACCCCTTGAGCCAAAACTCAAGGGGTTTTTATTAACTTAGCAACAACTTTCATGAGGAAAAGTGTATGTTTTGGGCGAATTTTCGTAAGGAAAAGTGTGAAGCCTCACGGCAATCGCAAGCAATATCCGCTACTTAAACTCTTTAGGATATACTTTGCCTCCGTCTTTGAGCAGAGAAGCATCGCCGCGTTTAAATTTATAGCGTGATTTTTGCCCGAGATTACGCTCATAAATTTCGCCCATATTTCCAACATCGGTAATAGCATTACGAACCCAATCAGGCTTTAAGCCTAAATTTTGCCATACTTCGCTATTTTCACCAAGCAGGTTGCGTACCGATTCATCATCTACGGATTCAATATCGGCAATGTTATTTTTGCTGATACCCTTTTCTTCCGCTAAATACAGCGCGTTTATGACCCATTTTAATTTAGTCGCCAACATATAATTTTGGGGGCTGACAAATGCATAAACCGGTTTATAAGCAAATTCTTCAGGCAAAACCTGCACGCCTTTTTGTTTGCCATCAAACATCATATCTTTTAACACCGCGCCCTGAGCGGTAAGCAACTCGCACCGTTTGAGCAAAAATGACATACGCGCTTTTTTGAACGAATTAAACGGCAAAATACGCAAGTTAAGTTTGTATTTATCGTTATAAGCTTTCAGCTCCGGCAAATAATCCGCCTCGGCGGAAACGCAAACTTTTTTACCGTTAAAATCTTCCATGGATTTAACATCTTCCGGCGCGTCTTTGGCGGCAAACATCTGACGATCATAATACAGCAAGCCTACCTCTTCCGCCTGTCCTTTGCCCTGCATAGCAAGCGAATATTTGCCGCCGCTGAGCATAACGTCAATTAAGCCCGCCTGCAATGCTCCGGCTGCCTGATAGGAGCGAGTGTCGGTAATTTTGAAGCGGTCGCCATCGCCTAAAACCGCCCATGCGAGCGCGCGGCATATATCCGCGTCAAAGCCTTGCCATCTGCCGTATTTTTTGTGGGCATAGGTATTAACGCTTAAATCAGAACCGCAGCTTAACACTTTGCCGTTTAAGACCTGTTCGGGCTTTATTTCCGCCGCTTGAACATAGCTGATTGCCGCATTAAAAAAAAGAGCCGTGAAAAATAAATTTAATTTCATTTTATTAACCATTTAATGTTAAAATGTGTTTACATATAATGGGGTTATGTTAGGATATTTTTTTATGAAAAGTAAGTTTTTTTTACAAGTTATCACAGTTGTTTTAAACTTGTTTGCTTTTTGCATACAGGCGAACTCAGCGCCGGTAGCGAAAAACGAGGCTGTTCAATGGGCAAACTCCGCCGGAGAACAACTGATTAAGGCTTTGGGCAGCCATAATCTTGAGAACAAATACATCGTGCTTGATAAAATGTTTGCCGATGATGTTGACGGCGACTACATCGCGCGCTTTGTAATCGGCAAATATTGGAAAGAAATGAGCCCTGAGCAAAAACAAAGCTACACCGCTTTATTTAAGCGCTATATGCTGAGCCTTTATAAAAATTATCCGCTTGACTTTGAAACCAATGAAATAAATTACAACATAACTTCAGCGCAAGAAGGCAAGCTTCACACCGCCGTTTTTTGCACCGTTACTTTGCCTGAAAAATTGGCAAGCGAAAATTTTGACCACGTTAATTTGGAATTTACCTTAACTAAAGATAACGGCAAAATTAAAATCCGCGATCTTAAAATCGGCGAAAGCAGCCTGCTTCTGACTTATCGCGGGCGGTTTTATCAAATGATGAAAGACGCCGATGAAGATTTATTGTGGTTTTTGGAAGATTTAGAAACGCTCACTGTTTCAAATGAGCGTAACGCTGAAGAAAAATTAAACCAGTAACCTTTTTTGATTTTTTGAGTTGAATTTCGCATATAAAAAAGATAATATGCGGGAAGTTTTGTAATGAAAGAAGAAAAAATGAACAACATTAAAGTACGATTTGCGCCAAGCCCTACCGGTCACATGCACATCGGCAACACCCGCACCGCTTTGTTTAACTGGTTGTGGGCAAAAAAAATGGGCGGGAAATTTATGCTCCGCATTGATGACACTGATTTTTTGCGCTCCAAAAAAGAATATGAAGATTCTTTGCGCGAAAGCCTTAAATGGCTGGGTTTAACATGGACGGAAGAGGCGCGGCAATCGGCGCGTTTTGACCGCTATAATGAAGTGGTTGCCAAGCTTAAAGCCGAAGGCAGAATTTACCCGTGCTATGAAACGCCGGAAGAGTTGGAGTTTAAGCGCAAACGCGCTATGTCTAAAGGACTTCCGCCGATTTATGACCGTCAAGCTTTGCAATACACCGCGGAAGATATTGCCAAATTTGAATCGGAAGGACGCAAACCGCACTATCGTTTTAAATTAGTTGCCGGCGAAATTGCCTGGAATGACGTTGTGCGCGGAACCGTAAAATACGAGGCTGAAAACTTGAGCGACCCGATTGTTATCAGAGAAGACGGAACATTTTTGTATCATCTGCCTTCCGTAATTGATGACTGCGACTTTGGCATTACGCATATTGTGCGCGGTGAAGACCATGTTACCAACACCGCCTCGCAAATTCAGATGTTTGAAGCTATCGGCGGCCAAACCCCGATTTTTGCGCACTTGCCGCTTTTAACCGGTAAAGAAGGCAAGCTTTCAAAGCGTTTGGGCAGTTTGGGCGTGCGTGAATTGCGCCAAGACGGAATTGAAAATATGGCAATTTGCTCATTTTTAGCAAAACTCGGAACTTCAGATGTCATTGAACCGTTTTATTCTCTTGAAGAATTGGCTCAATCGCTTGATTTTGCTAAAATCGGACGCGCTCAGCCTAAATTTGACGAAGAAGAATTGCGCCATTTTAACTTAAAGTATATTCATGGTCTGCCATACCAAAATGTTAGCGCCAGAATCGGCGGGAATGAAGACTTTTGGCGCAAAATTCGCTGCAATATCGCTAAAGTTGACGACGCCGCATTGTGGGACAATATTTGCAACGGTGAAGTTACACCGATTATTGAAGATAAAGCTTTAACCGAAGCCGCAGCAGCTTTATTGCCGCCGGAGCCTTGGAATGAAGAAACCTTTAATTTATGGACAAGCAAAATTAAAGCGGAAACCGGCAAAAAAGGTCGCGACTTGTTCCATCCGTTGCGCAAAGCCGTAACCGGCTTGGATAACGGACCGGAGCTTAAAGCGCTTTTGCCGCTTATCGGTTATGATAAAGTGTTAAAACGCCTGCAAGGACAAAAAGCATAAGGATAAAACCATGACACAGATTTATTTGCATAACACATTAAAACAACGCAAAGATGAATTTAACCCGATTGACGCAAACAATGTGCGTATGTATGTGTGCGGTCCGACAGTTTATGACCGCGCCCACTTGGGCAATGCCAAAACTTCAGTGGTATTTGATGTTTTGTTCAGGTTGCTGTGTCAGGTTTACGGCAAAGAGCATGTTACATATGTTTCAAACATCACCGATGTTGACGATAAAATTTTGAACAAGCACAAACAAACCGGCAAATCTATTCGCGAAATTACCGAACAAACTTATCAGTGGTATTTGGAAGATATGGAAAAGCTTAATGTTTTGGCTCCGACCTATCGTCCGCGCGCCACCGAATATATCAATGAAATGATTGAGCTGGTAAAATTACTGTTGAAAAACGGACACGCATACGAATCCGCCGGTCATGTTTTGTTTGATGTTGATTCATTTCCGGCTTATGGCTCATTATCCGGTCGTTCCATGAAAGAAATGTTAGCCGGTGCCCGTATTGAAGTTGCCGATTATAAAAAGAATCCGGGGGACTTTATTTTGTGGAAGCCCTCAGAAGCCGACCAACCGGGGTGGAACAGTCCGTGGGGATATGGTCGTCCGGGGTGGCACTTGGAATGCTCGGCCATGAGCTCAAAGCTTTTGGGCACTGATTTTGATATTCACGGCGGCGGCGCTGATTTAATTTTTCCGCACCATGAAAACGAGTGCGCGCAATCGGTTTGCGCCTTTGAAGGCTCGCATTTTGCGCATTATTGGGTGCATGCCGGTATGCTGATGGTTGACGGGGTTAAAATGTCTAAGTCTTTGGGCAATTTTTACAATGTTGATGAAATTATCGGCAAATATCCGGCGGAAGCCTTGCGCCTGTTGTTTTTAACCACGCATTATCACCAACCGTTTAACTTTACGTTTGCAGGATTAGAGCAAGCCAAAGCGGTGCTTGATAAATTTTACAACGCGCTGTTAAAAGTAAATGATATTGAAGCGGAAAAGAGCGAGCCGAACGCTAAAGTTGTTGAGGCTTTGGCCGATGACATTAACACTCCGGCGGCTTTGGCGACATTGCATGAAATTGCCAGCAACTTAAATAAAGCGGAAACTCCGGCGGAAAAAGCCCGCTTAAAAGGCGAGTTTATGGCAAGCGCCGATTTATTGGGCTTGCTGTATCAATCACCGGAAGCTTGGTTTAAGGGCGGCGAATCGGCAGATGAAGACGCTGAAATTGAGGCTAAAATCAAAGCCCGCGCTGAGGCTAAAAAGAATAAAGATTGGGCAACCGCCGATAAAATTCGCGATGAATTAAAGGCTACCGGTATTGTTTTGGAAGATTCGCCAACCGGCACAACCTGGAAACGCGCCTAGCTTATTACTTTACGGAATAACCCGCCCGCCGCACCTCGGCGGGTATATTTTTTGACAAAAGTATTGAATGTGACAAAAATATGTGTTATTATCAGGTTCTAAAATAAATTATTACCCGACGACCAAAAATCATAAAATTATGACGAATTTTTTTAAGGATTTGTTTTCTTCCAGGAAGAAGGCAACGTATGAAGAGCAGAGAACAGCAGAGATAACCCTCAACCATCAGCTCGGTGAGGCAGTCAAGAAGCAGGACATTGAAGAAATCAAACGACTGCTGACAATCGGCGCCAATCCTAACGGAAACGGTATCTTCATGTTGCAAACTCGCAGCACCAATGAAGATGATGAGCAGACCTTCCCGATTGAGAAAAGAATAATGGATCTCAATTACGAGAATGGAAACTCTTTCCGCCCTGAAGGTCGGAAATCTGCTGAAGTTGATGAACTGTTACGCTCGTTCGGCGGCAAAACCAGCGCTGACCTATATGCAGAAAGACAGCAGCAAGCAGAAGCCCGCCATGCCGCAGAAAAAGGAAAAAAAGTTGCTTGACTGAAGTTCCGGTGAAATGTAAAGCTCGTGTTTTAACACACGGGCTTTTTTATATCCCTTAAGCGTTCCTTAAGTTCACAATGTTTAGCTTGATATGTAAACAAAACAAATTAACCATATTAGGAGAAATAACATGAATAAACTTCTTTCTGTTTCAGCTTTGGCATTGATTATCAGCTTTTCATCAGGCGCTAATGCCGCTTTTCAAGGGCCAACGCCTGAGGCTTCAACCATCGCCGAGGCTCTGCAAATGAAAGACGATGCTCCGGTTGTTATCAACGGGCAAATTGAAAAAAGTTTGGGCGGCGAAAAATATTTGTTAAAAGACGCCACCGGCAGCATTACCATAGAAATTGACGATGACGACTGGCGAGGACTTGACGTTACGCCGCAAGATGTGGTAACTGTTAAGGGTGAAGTTGACAAAGATATGTTCAATACCGAAATTGATGTAGACAGTATTGAACTTAAAAAATAGGTAGGGTTTGCGCATGCGCATATTGATAATTGAGGACGACCCGTTAATCGGCGACGGCTTAAAAACAGGACTGAATAAATCAGGTTTCACCGCCGATTGGTTTGATAACGGCAAAGACGGGCAAGAAGCTTTGTTGCAGTCTGGTTATGACGCGGTCGTCCTTGATTTGACCCTGCCGGAAATTGACGGCTTGGATATTTTGCGACAATGGCGCGCCCGAAAACGTAAAGAACCGATTTTAATTCTTACTGCCCGAGGCGATGTAAATGATAAAATTAACGGGCTGAACCTTGGCGCCGATGATTATTTAAGTAAGCCGTTTTCACTCGGCGAAGTTGTTGCCCGCTTAAATGCCTTAATCCGCCGAAGCAGCGGTGAAATCAGCGAAATTATTAAATATAAAAACATATCTTTTAATCCGCATACCAAACAGACTTTGCTCAACGGTAAAGAAATTTTTTTAGCCCCTAAAGAAACCGCTTTGCTGGAACTTCTGCTTTATAATCGCAATCGGGTTATGAGCAAAGGCAGCATTGAGCAAAAACTTTACTCGTGGGATGAAGACGTTGCCAGCAACGCCGTGGAAGTTCATATCCATTATTTACGCAAAAAATTAGGAAAAGACATTGTAAAAACCGTAAATAAACTGGGTTATATTTTGGAGGACAAATGAAAAAATTAAGCATGCGGTTGCGCTTGATTTTATTTTTTACGATTATATCCTGCGTGGTTTGGAGTTGCGCCGGAATTTTGGCATGGTCTGAAACCAAAGAAAATATTGACGAGTTTTTTGACACATATCAAATAGCCCTGGCGCGGCAATTAGCCGGAACCGACTGGAGCCGTATAAATCAAAACACTCAAAAGATAACCGACAAACTGCTTGATAATATTCAGGGCGCCGATGATGAAGATGAGGCTATCGGCTTTGCTGTTTTTGATGCCGAAGGACACAAAATTTTTCATGATGACGAGAACGGCAAAAACTTTGCTTACCAAAACACATACGGCAGTTTTGTAAAGCAAAAAGTACGCGGCGAAAACTGGCGTCTGCTTTGGATAAAATCAACCGACGGAAAATTCAGGATTGCCGTCGGGCAAGAACTTGAATACCGTGAAGATATAGCATGGGATATGTTGGAAGAATTTATGACCCCATGGGCAATCGGACTGATTGTTTTACTGCTTGCGGTGATTGCGTTGATTGAGCTTGAGTTTAAATCATTACGAAAACTGGCCAATGATATTGCTCTGCGTAAAGCCGATAATTTAAGCCAGATTAATGATGAAAATACTCCGCCTGAGGTTAAACCTTTAACCAACGCCATAAATAATTTATTAGAAAAAGTTAATCTGCTTTTGCAACGTGAGCGCCGATTTATTTCCGATGCGGCGCATGAATTGCGCACTCCGTTGACGGCGCTTAAAATTCAGCTTGATGTGGCTAAACTTTCAGCAGATGACGAACCCGCGCGCGAATCGGCATTAAACAAACTGGAGCAAGGGATTAATCGCGCCACTCGTTTGGTTGAACAGCTTTTGGCGTTGTCAAGATTGGAAACGTCGCTCCAAACAAGCATTGCCGGCTCGGAGCATATTGATTGGAAACTAATCTGCGAACAGCTGGTTAATGAATATAAAACCGATGTTTCAGCCAAAAATATTACTGTTAAAATTAACAACGCCGGAAGCGGAGCGTTCAACACCGGCAACTCAACATTGGCTGAGCTCTTGTTGCGCAATTTGTTGGATAATGCCATAAAATACAGCCCTGAAAAAGCAACCGTCAGCGTTAATATCGGAGCAAATTATGTGCAAGTATGCAATTCCGGCGTTAATATAAGCAAATCTGATTTAAGTAAGCTCGGACAAAGATTTTTCCGGATTGCCGGTCAAAATGAAAAAGGCAACGGCATCGGACTTTCCATTGTTAAATGTATTGCCGATTTTTATAATTGCGATTTAGTTTTCAGCAATAATGACAATGTTTTTTGCGCCAAAGTTAAACGAATTGACAATTAATTCTATACAACTTATGCACAGCACGGACTCGTAAATATTGCAAAAAAAAAACGCGAGCTAAAATCTTCTCAAAACTAACTTTTGAGAGGATTTTAGCTCATGTATAATAAAATTAGTCAAAGCTTGCGGATGCTGAGGCAAATGCGCAGTAACTTTTTTTCGCGGTGTACAAACAGTTACATAAGAAAAAAAGTTACAAGCAGGTGCCCGCCAGACGCGAGCGCCGGTCGGAGTATGGTGGAAATGCTCGGCGTATTGGCAATTATCGGGGTTTTATCTGTCGGGGCGATTGCCGGCTATAGCAAAGCGATGATGAAATATAAGCTCAACAAGCATGCCGAATCCATAAATATGTTGATTAACAATTCTCTGCAAATGGTAAGCCAACTCGGAGCAAAAGAAGAAAACATAAAACATCATGCTATAACTTTATATAAATTGGGCTTAATCCCCGATGGAATAAAATATAATCAATATAGCTACCCCGACGCTTTGTTTGATATTTTTAATAATAAAATTAGGGTTTACACAAAAGATAAGGCTGACAACACTTACAATTACGGCATTTCTTTTAGTACCAAAAACAGCTTCTTAGACATTAACTCTTGCCGCAATATTATAACCGTTGCCAAAGAAAATTCCGCCAACCTTAAATGGGTAGTAGCTTATAATATTGATGAAGCTTCACACTTCGGTTGGCTTGCCGGTGATAATTATTGCGACCAATCACGACGCTGTCTGCGTAATTTAACCCTTAATGATATTGACAACCTGTGCAACAATAAGGTCAGCGAACTGTATATTTTATGGGATTAAACGTAAAAAAGCCTGACTTAAATTAATAAGTCAGGCTTTTTTTTAAGAGTTACAAACAAGCGCTAAATACACTTATAATATCCGCCGCAACTGTTACGGCTTGCTCGCAGTCCGGCATTGGTGCATTGAGCCGGAGTATATTTATATTCAGCTTGACAGCAGCTTTTATAGTATGAGCTATTGTACGGGCAGCGCTCTCTTAAAACCAAGCCGCTTGCGCATGAGGTGTTGCCATACCCCGCGCTGCGGCAACGAGCATCAGAGGTTTGGGCGTTGTTATTGTGGCTGCCGTTACCGACACTGCTTGACGAGCTCGGCAAAAAGGTAACGCCGGCAAAAGCAGCGCCGCAAATGCCGCAAGCCAACACAGCAACTAAAATGCTAAGTTTTATATGTTTCATCAGGTCAATCTCCCTACTAGTAAAAATATGATTATATTATAAGCCATTTAATCAAAAAATGCAAGTTTTGATTAAAGGTTAGCCGATAACTTCACGCCTGCCGACATGATCGGCGGCGGAAACTATGCCCTCTTCTTCCATGCGGTCAATTAATGCCGCCGCGCGGTTGTAACCGATGCGCAGCTTGCGCTGAATGTAGCTGGTTGAAGCTTTTTTATCATTACGGACAATCGCCAACGCCTGCGAATACAAATCTTCATCACCGCCGCCCATCG
This sequence comes from Pseudomonadota bacterium, assembly GCA_021617435.1. Taxonomy (GTDB): domain Bacteria; phylum Pseudomonadota; class Alphaproteobacteria; order RF32; family CAG-239; genus CAAFZY01. Next base: position 2,048 of record JAJWCP010000008.1, on the reverse strand, counting down.
CGGTATTATCAAACACGGCGCCTCCGTTTTTGCTATCAAGCTCGCCTTCGGTTACCGCCTCAACATATTCCGGCGCGCGCTGTTGTTTTAAGAAGTTAACAACCGCCTCAACCTCGCTGTCTTTTACAAAACTGCCGTGAACACGGAGCGGACGCAAACCCGCGGGCATGTAAAGCATATCGCCCATACCTAACAGCTGTTCGGCTCCCTGCTCGCCTAAAATGGTGCGGCTATCAATTTTGGATGTAACCTGAAAGCTGATACGGCTCGGGAAGTTAGCTTTAATGGTACCGGTGATAACGTCAACCGACGGACGTTGAGTAGACATAATCAAGTGCAAACCGGCGGCACGCGCCATTTGCGCCAAGCGCTGAATAGCCGCCTCAACTTCTTTGCCGGCAACCAGCATTAAATCGGCCATTTCATCAACCACAATCACAATATACGGAAGCGGAGTGGTATCAATTTCCTGTTCTTCATAAATCGGAGCGCCGGTTTCGGGGTCAAAACCCACCTGAATGGTACGAGTTAATTTTTCGCCGCTTTCTTTAAGTTCTTTCAGTTTTTGATTATAACCGGCAATGTTCCGCACATTAAGCTGCGCCATTTTACGATAACGTTCTTCCATCTCGCGCACTGCCCATTTAAGACCGATAACCGCCTTGGCAGGATCGGTAATAACCGGAGTAAGCAAATGCGGAATGCCGTTATACATTGAAAACTCCAGCATTTTCGGGTCAATCATAATCAGCTTGCATTCTTCGGGGCGCATACGATATAAAAGCGACAGAATCATTGAGTTTACGCCGACCGACTTACCGGAACCGGTAGTACCGGCAACCAACAAGTGCGGCATTTTTGCCAAATCGGCATAAGTGTTTTTACCGCCGATATCTTTGCCCAAAACTATGTTTAAGGTATTCTTGCTGTTTTTAAACTCGTCATCAGAAAGTAAATCTTTGAGCCACACGGTTTCGCGTTTAGTGTTAGGCATTTCAATACCGATAGTGTCAGACCCCGGAACAACCGCAATGCGCACTGAAACAACCTTCATGGAGCGGGCAATATCTTCCGAAAGCCCAATAACGCGCGCGGTTTTGGTACCTGCCTTGGGGCGGAGCTCATACAAAGTTACCACCGGTCCGGGGCGAACATTAACAATCTGTCCGTCAACTCCGAACTCTTGCAAAACATTTTCAAGATTATGGGCAACCGCTTCAAGCTCTTTTTTGCTGACTTCATTGCCACCCTTGTCTTTCGGACGCGAAAGCAGGTTAATATCAGGGTAACAATAGCCGTCATCTTTTTTGCCTTTAATTGTCGCAGAAACCGGTTTTTCAGTTTTTTCATGCGCTTTTTTAGGCGTGGCGGCTTTAGGCGCGGTTAGAATTTCAGGCTTGTTTTCCGCTGCCGGTTTTAAGCTCGGCTCACGGTGCAAAAGCTGCTCGTCTTCTGGTTCATCGTGCGGTTTGGCAAACAGCTTACGGAAAAACTTAACCACGCTGAGGCAGGCTTTGGCAATGTATTTAATAAAAACCGCCACACTGACACAAACATAACGCAAGCTCTTGTACCAATCTTTAAAAGTTATGCCGAGCACCAAATTAAGCGCCATAACGCTCAGCACCAACAACGCCGCCGCCAAAATATATTTGGCATAAGGCAAACCGGTTGCGCTTAAATTAGTTTGCAACCACGCCGCCGCACGATACGCCGGTTTGCCGCCCAAGCCATAATTGCCAAAGCGATAATAGCAAACTAAATTAAGCAAGGTCGCGGTGCTCAAAACTCCGACTACAAATGCGAGCAAGCGGGCTTTAAATTCTTCAACCGCGCCATAGCGCACAAGATGATAGCCCCAAACAAAAAAGCCAAGCAAAAACAGCGGCAAAGCAACGCCGAATCCGAACAAAACCGCTTCCGATAAATCAGCGCCGAATCCGCCAAGCAAGTTGAGCGGCACATTAGAGTTGCGATTGTTAAAAGTGGGGTCAGCCTGATGATAAGTAATCAGCGCCATATAAACGGCAAGCGCCGCCATTATCAAC
>JAJWCP010000007.1 GCA_021617435.1 Pseudomonadota bacterium | reverse complement strand
GCGCGCGGGTGGGATAAATACATCCCCGCCAAATTACCCGATGAGAAAAAACAAATTTAACCCCGCCTGCAAGAAATTGTCGGCGGATAAATTATTTCCAAATTATAAAAAGTCTATAACTTCCATCATCACAAGCATTGCAGAGGTTGTGGATTTTAGTTATGCTTGCGCTATGTAAACATTCTGTTTCAGAGCTACAGCGCGTATCGCCCCAAAGTCGTCCGATTTCAGATGTTTGATAAAGGGAAACAGCGATTAAGTTGCTTGCGTTTTCTTTGGCCGCAATTATAATATTACGGCAAATTTCAACTCCTTGCGCAGATGGACTAAATTGAAAATATATCTGTCCGAAACTGTTTCTGCCGCCCCCATTAGAATATTCGGTATTATTGTAGTATATTGCAATGTTTCCTTTAAACCAACTTTCTTCTAATAAATCGTTTCTGATATAGCGTATTCCGTCCGGCAATAAATTTAATTTATAAAATAATGTTCCGTAATATGTATTTGTATTTGGTGTATATTCCAGTTTGTCTTTAATTTGCAAAGCATTGTTAATCAGCATATTAACCGCTTCCGCATGTTGATTTACTTTGTACTTCATCATTGCTTTGGAATAACCAGCGATAGCACCGACTGAAAGCACGCCAATAATAGCGAGTACGCCGAGCATTTCCACCATAGAACGTCCGGTATTCTCAATGCTGTCATATTCGGGCTTGACCCGAATATCCAGGTGGGGCAAATTAGCTAATTGGTTGGACCTGGACCATCGGGTCAAGCCCGATGGTGACGATATAGTGGTGGCGGATTGTGGGTTTATGTTAGAGCCTGAAAATTTAGTATGTTGTGTATACATGAGCTAAAATCCTCTAAAAAAGTTAGTTTTAAGAAGATTTTAGCTCGCGTTTTTTTTTTGCAATATTTACGAGTCCGGCTTGTGTATAAGTTGTGCCTGGTTTGTAATAAATTGAAATGCAACTTGTTTAGACATTGCGTATTTAATTTATTAAAGTGGGTGCATTAAAGTTAATTTTACTAAAGTAAAGGAATTAAAAATATGACTAAAATTCATCCTACTGCTGTTATTGAAGAAGGCGCTCAAATTGCTGAAACTGCCGAAATCGGTCCTTTTTGTTGGATTAGCTCCCGTGCTAAAATCGGCGAGAATGTTAAGCTGCTTGCCAGAGTGAGCGTTATGGGCAACACCACTGTCGGCGAGGGCACAATCGTATTTCCGGGAGCATGCTTGGGCAGCGGTCCGCAAGATCATGGTAATGAATTTAAAGAAGAAGCCAAATTGATTATCGGCAAAAACAACATTATTCGTGAAAATGTTACTATGCACGCCGGAACTCCGAAAGAGCACTTTACAACAGTTGTCGGCGACGGCGGCATGTTTATGGTAAACTCGCATATTGCGCATGACTGCGTGGTTGGTAATAATGTGATTATGACTAATAATGCCGTTATCGGCGGGCATGTTCGTTTGGGTGACGGGGTGATTATCGGCGGAAACTCTGCCGTGCATCAGTTCTGCCGCATTGGGCGTAAGGCTATGATAGGCGGTATGAGCGGAGTTGAGCGCGATGTTGTTCCGTTTGCTATTGTTACCGGCGACAGAGGCAAATTGCGCGGTTTAAATGTTATCGGTTTGAAACGCGGCGGGTTTGACGAGCACACCATTAAAGCTATTACCCGCGCCTTTATGTTTATTTTCAAAGGCAAAGAAGGCACATTTGAAGAACGTTTGGCAGCGGCACACGAAAAATATAAAGATAACTCATTAATTATGGAACAAGTTAAATTTATTGACGAGTCTTTGGAAGGTCGTCGTAAAATTATGACTGCCGAATAGAAAGGAAAGCAGAATATGACTAAAATTTCAGTTATCGGCGCGGGGTTTGTGGGCTCAACCTCTACATACGCTTTAATGCTTAAAGAAGTTGCCGATGAAATTGCTTTAATTGATATTAATGACCAGCTTGTTGCCGCGGAAGTTGCCGATATTAATCAGGGCTTTAGTTTTTTGAGCAAAACCCATATTAAAGCCGGAACTTATGCCGATTGCACCGACAGTGATTTGATTATTATTACTGCCGGTTCGGGGCGCAAAGTTGGTGAAAGCCGCTTGGATTTGTTAAACAAAAACATTAAGATTATGGAGGGTATTGTTACCCAAATTAACCAAACCAATACTAAAGCTTTTGTATTGGTAGTTTCTAATCCGGTTGATGTTTTAACCTATCATGTTTCAAAAATGATTACCGCGCCGGTTAAAGGCGTGTTCGGCAGCGGCTGCGCTTTGGATAGCTCGCGCTTAATCAGCGTATTGGCTGACCGCTTTGGCGAAAAGACCGAAAATATCAGCGGATATGTTATCGGCGAGCACGGAGATTCGCAAATTGTTGATTGGAACAGCGTTAAAATTTGCGGCAAGTCTATTGAAGATTATTGCGCGGCAAAGGGTATTAACTGCACGGCAGATTATGAACAAGAAATTGCCGATGTGGTGAAAAATTACGGTATGACGATTATTTCCGGCAAAGGGCGCACCAATTACGGTATTGCTACCAGCGTTTGCGTTATTTCGCAGGCTTTGCTTAAAAACCGCGTTTCGGAATTAAGCGTTGCTTTGCCTGATGATGCTTTGCAAACGGCAGTAAGCAAACCTCATACGGTTTCTGCCAAAGGCGTAAATTAAGTTAAAGGAGATTACAATGCATAATTTAGAAGAAAATTTCAGCCCGTTGGGCGCTATGCAGCCATCCGCCACGTTGGCAATTTCCGCCAAGGCCAAAGAACTTAAAGCCGCAGGCGCCGATATTTGTTCCATGACGGCGGGCGAGCCTGATTTTGATACTCCGCAAGCAATTAAAGACGCTTGCATTAAAGCTATTAACGAAGGTAAAGTTCGCTATTTGGCGGCAAGCGGATTGCCGGAGCTTAAAAAAGAAATTGTAAAAAAATTTGCCGGTAACGGAATTAAAACCGCGCCGGAAAACATTATTGTTTCAACCGGCGCCAAGTTTGCGCTGTTTCAGGCGATTACAACTTTGTGCGGGGCAGGAGATGAAGTTGTTTTGTTTGCGCCTTATTGGCTCTCATATCCTGAGATGATTAAAGCCTCCGGCGCTAAAGTTGTGGAAGTTGTTACCCATCCTGAAAACAATTTTGAGCCTCTTAAGGCCGATTTGGAAAAAGCGATTACGCCTAAAACCAAACTGATTATTTGCAATTCGCCGAATAATCCGACCGGCGCGGTTTACAGCATGCCAACTTTGCAGATGATTGCCGATATTGCGGTTAAAAACAACATTATGGTTCTTTCAGACGAAATTTATGAAAAGCTGGTTTATAATCCGCAAGTTAAGCATATCAGTATAGCAAGCCTTAATCCGCAAATTGCCGATTTAACCATTACGGTGAACGGATTTTCAAAGGCGTATGCTATGACCGGTTGGCGCTTGGGCTATTTAACCGCGCCGCTATGGCTTGCCAAACGCATCAGCGCTTTGCAAAGCCATGCGACCAGCAACGCAACGTCATTTGTGCAATATGCTGCGGTTACGGCTTTGGAAGGCAAGGCTGACGCTGATGTTGCGTTAATGATAAAAGCTTTTGCCTCCCGCCGCGAGTTGATTTGTTCATTGCTGAAAAATGTTCCGAATCTTTCGTTTTTTGAACCGAAGGGAGCATTTTATGTAATGTGTAATATCAGCAAAACCGGCTTGAATGCTGATAAATTTGCTAAAAAAATTCTGGAAGACAAACTACTGGCGGTTATTCCGTGCACAGCGTTTGGCGCTCCTGATTATGTTCGCTTGAGCTATGCCTGCTCAGAAGCAAACATTAAGGAAGCAGTTAAACGCTTAAACGAGTTTTGCAGTAAATTTTAATTAAGCCGCTGTAATTAAAACCGCCGGATTTTTATTTGTTCCGGCGGTTTTTAATTTGCGTGTTTTACATTAAGCGGCTGTTGTCAATAGCGGCTTTAATGAGCGAAACAAACAGCGGATGAGGGGCAAACGGCTTAGATTTAAGCTCAGGGTGAAATTGTACGGCGATAAACCACGGGTGATCGGGTCGTTCAACAATTTCGGGTAATTTACCGTCGGGCGATTTGCCGCTTACTATCATGCCGCCTTGTTTTAGCGTGTCTTCGTATTTTAAGTTTACTTCATAACGATGACGGTGGCGTTCCGAAATATTTTCGGTTCCGTACAGCGCGGCAACCTTGCTGCCGTGCATAAGATTGCACGGATAAGCGCCCAAGCGCATGGTTCCGCCCAAATCGCCGTCTTTGTGGCGAACTTCTTTACTTCCGTCTTTATCCCATTCGGTCATTAAGCCCACTACCGGTTCGCAGTTGGGGTCAAATTCCGTGGTGTTGGCGTTTTTAATTTTGCAAACGTTGCGCATGGTTTCAATAACCGCCATTTGCATGCCGAAGCAAATGCCTAAAAACGGAATTTTATGCTCGCGCGCATATTTTACGGCTTCAATTTTACCGGCTGTGCCGCGTTGTCCGAATCCTCCGGGGACAATAATTGCATTAACATCGTTTAAGTAATTTCCGGCAGGTTCCGACTCTAATTTTTCCGAATCTATCCATTTAATACGCACCTGATAATGATTGGCAATGCCGCCGTGCTTAATGGCTTCATGCAAAGACTTGTAAGCTTCAAGCAGTTGGGTGTATTTGCCGACAACCGCAACGGTAACTTCGCCTTCCGGCTTTTTAATGGTTTCAATAATTTGCTCCCACTTGCTTAAATCGGCCGGTTTATCGCACGGAATGCCAAAGTGGCGGCAAACGGCGTTATCCATACCTTCTTTAGAGTAAGCAAGCGGAACCTGATAAATGTTGCTGACGTCAAGCGCGGCGATAACATTTTCTTCACGCACATTGCAGAACAAAGCCAATTTGCGTTTTTCATTTTCAGGGATAGCCATTTGTGAACGGCAGAGCAGCATATCGGGTTGAATGCCATATTCTTGCAGTTTTTTGACCGAATGTTGTGTCGGTTTGGTTTTAAGTTCGCCGGCAGTGGGGATAAACGGTAGCAGAGTTAAATGCACAAACATAACGCGGTCGCGTCCGAGTTCGTAGGCAACCTGGCGGATAGCTTCCAGATAGGGCTGACCTTCAATATCGCCAACGGTGCCTCCGATTTCGCAAAGCACAAAATCTTCATCGGTGAGGTTAGATAATATAAAGTTTTTAATTTCATTGGTAACGTGCGGAACAACCTGAATGGTGGCGCCTAAATATTCGCCATGGCGCTCTTTATCAATAACGCGCTGATAAATTTTGCCGGTGGTGACGCTGTCATTTTTAGTGGCGGCAACTCCGGAAAAGCGCTCATAATGACCTAAATCCAAATCAGCCTCGGTTCCGTCATCGGTAACAAAAACTTCGCCGTGTTGATACGGGCTCATAGTTCCGGGGTCAACATTAAGGTACGGGTCAAGTTTGCGCAAGCGAACCTTAAAGCCACGGCCTTGTAAGGTGGCGGCAATTGAGGCGGATGCCAAGCCTTTGCCCAATGATGAAACCACGCCGCCGGTAATAAATATAAATTTGATATTTGGATTAGTCATTTTAAAAAGTTCCTTGTTTTTATTACATTAAATTTGTTTTTTCAAAGTGAAAAAGGCACCTCACGGATTGGGGTGCCTTTTGTTGAAGTGTTTTCATTGTTACCTGCTATTTAGCGGTTGGAACGGCAGGTGCTTGCGGAGCAACCGGAGCCGGAGCGCTTTGAGCCGGCACGGTATCAATCAATGAAGCATTGTGATGATCGGCACCTTTGTAATATAAGCACAAAGCAATACTGGTAGCAAAAAAGATGGTTGCCAAAATTGCAGTGGTGCGGGTTAAAAGATTGCCGGTTCCGCGAGCGGTTAAAAAGCTGTTAGCGCCGGAGCCGCCGCCTAAGCCGTTTAATGCTCCGCCGTTAGAGCGTTGCATTAAAATTACAACCACCAAAAAAATGGCGGTAATTAAATGAATAACTAACAATACTGATCCCATAGTTTTTCCTTTCGGTTACTTATTTTTTACAAACGGTTGCGGCAATGCCCATAAAATCAGAGGCTTTTAAGCTGGCGCCGCCGATTAAGCCGCCGTCAACATCAGGTAAAGCCAACAATTCAGCGGCGTTAGACGGTTTTACCGAACCGCCGTAAAGCAAGCGCATTTTGTTAGCGGTTGCTTTGCCTAATTTTTTAGCAACAACTTTACGAATGGCGGCATGAACTTCTTCAACATCGGCGGCAGTCGGAGTTTTGCCGGTGCCGATTGCCCAAACCGGTTCATACGCAATAACAGTGTTTACGGCAGTCGCCGAATCGGGAACGGAGCCCATAATCTGTTTGGTGCAAACGTCAATGGTTTTACCGGCATCGCGCTCTGCTTCGGTTTCGCCGATGCAGATAACCGCTTTTAAGCCTGCTTTGTAAGCGGCTTCAGCTTTTTGGCAAATAAGTTCGTTGCTTTCATGGTGGTCGGCGCGTCTTTCGGAGTGTCCGACAATAACATATGAGCAGCCGCAGTCTTTAAGCATAACCGGACTGATGTCGCCGGTGTGAGCGCCTTTTTCAGCCGTATGGCAATCTTGCGCGCCTAATGCCACTTTAGAACCGCGCAGGGCTTTTTTTACAGTGGTTAAAAGGGTAAACGGCGGGCATACCAAAAATTCACATTCAGGTTTGCCTGATTTTTTTACTTCGGTTGCAACTTCTTTGGCTAAGGCTGCGCCATCGGCGAGCAAGCCGTTCATTTTCCAGTTGCCGGCAATCAATACTTTACGTGACATCTGTTTTTCCTATTTTGTTAAACATACATTGTTGCCAAACTTGTAACATATAGATTTGTGTTTTTCCAGTTAAAAAATGTTTTTAACACAGAAAATAACGGTTTTTTGTTGTGTTAAGCTTTTTTATCCCCAAATTAATAAAAAACTTGTCAACACGCCTGATTTAATAATTGCATTAAGGAATTGTTAATTTATAATACCAGCAAAAATGATTTATAACCAAGGAAAGAAAAATGATAAGCAGATTAGCAAGAGCGCAGAAAAGTTGGGTGGCAAAGCTGATTTTAACTTTGACCGCTTTGAGTTTTATGTCAATGTTCGGTGTTTACGGCTATTTCGTTACCGCCAACAATAACCGCGTGGTGATTAAAGTTGACAATATTAAAATTTCGCAAGCGCAATTTTCATACCAGCTGCAAAAAGAAATTCGTTCGGCACAAAAACTTTTGGGTACCGACGGCGAGCTTGATGAAGATATGCGTCAGGCTTTGTTGCAGGCTTTAACCAAACAAACGGTTAAAAATGCCGTTTTAGACCGCACGGCCGATAAATACCATATTTTGTTCAGTAATCGGGTGTTGCAAGGGGCGTTATTGTCTAATCCGGCTTTTTATGACGCCGCCGGCAATTTTAACCGCGACGCTTTTCGGCAGGCGCTTTCACGCGCGGATATGACCGAGGCCGACTATTTAAATGAAATTAAACGCACTTTAACCGGTCGTATGTTGGTTGAATATCCGGCGCTCGGCTTTAATGTTCCGAAAGTTTTGCTTTCAGCCGCGGCTAAGGCTGATAATAAACGTCGCACATTTAAATATGTGATGATTAAACCTGACGAGCTTTCTATTGACCGCAAAATCAGCGATGATGAAGTTGAGCAATATTATGAAGACTTTGCCTCTTCGTTTATTGAACCCGAACGCCGCGATTTAACGGTTTTGTCGCTTTCATTGGCAGAAATCGGCGATAAAATGCAGGTTTCGGAAGATGATATTAATTTATATTATGATGCTCATAAAGCTGATTTTGAAACTCCGCAAACTCGTGATGTTTTACAAATGATTTTTGATGATGAAGAATCGGCGCAAAGTTCATATCGGTCTTTGCAAAACGGCGCTGATTTTTATAAAACGGCAGAAGAAGCCGGTCAATCAAAAGCCGATACTGATTTGGGATATGTTACCGAAGAAGACTTAATGGAAGAAATTGCTCAGCCGGTGTTTGAGTTAAGCAAAGGCGCGTATACCAAGCCGATACAGGTCGGCGACATGTGGCAGATTTTGAAAGTTGCCGATATTAAAGCCGCCAGCAAAGTTGCGCACGCCGAAGCGGTTGCGCAAATTACCAAAATTATCAAAGATGAGCGTTTGTATGACGAATCTTATGCTCAAATGGTAAAAATTGAAGATGCCCTCGGAGCCGGCACAGATTTGGCTGAAATTGCCAAAACTTATAACGCCGATTTGCTTGAAGTCGGAGGGTTGTCCGAAGACGGCAGTGTTAAACGCGTTCCGCAAAAAATTGCCGAATCGGTTAAATCTGTTGATTTTATTGACACCGCATTTTCATATAATGTTGGCGAAACCAGTCAGGTAATTGAAACGGAAGACGGTTTTATGGTCGTCAGAGTTGATAATGTTACGGAGGCTCATCAACAGGCATTGCAAGATGTTAAGCCTGAAATTGAAGAGCTTTGGGCAACAAATGAGCGCACCGCCATTGCACAGGAGAAAATTAATGACGTTATGCATGATTTGGAAAACGGCGATATGCTTGCTCAAGTTGCCAAACGTTACGGCTTAAAGCTTTATAAATCGCAACCGATTACCCGTAATGAAACTTTTGCAGGCTTGTCATATGTTGATGTGCGCGAAATGTTTGCCGAACCGCTGAATACGCCGCGCCAAATTCAACAGGGCGATGATTATTTAATTGCCGTTGCTGATAATGACTATGAAAATTCGGCGCCGCTTAGCGAATCAGAACAAAATTTAGTTAAGCAAAAGGCTTATATGTCAATGGCGGCTGATTTTGGCGAGGCTATGCTTTCAAGCTTTGCCAATGAGTATAAAATTAAAATCAAATATAAGCTTTTGGGCTTTGAAGACTAATCTTGAGCCGCCGTTACGGCGGCTTTTTAGATAAAGGACGGGTTTATGAAAATTGTATTTATGGGAACTCCGGATTTTGCCGTTCCGGTTTTGCAGCGCCTGATTGATGAACATGAAGTGATTTGTGTTTATACCCGCGCGCCGAAAGAGGCGGGCAGAGGCAATAAAATCAGCAAAACTCCGGTGCATTTGCTTGCTGAAAGTAAAGGCATTGAGGTGCGCACACCTAAAACACTGCGAAATGAAGAAGAACAAAAACGCTTTTGCGCGTTAAACGCCGATATTGCAATTGTGGCCGCGTACGGGCTTATACTGCCTAAAGCCGTTATTGAGGCTTTTCCGCGCGGGTGCTTAAACGTGCATGCGTCGTTATTGCCGCGTTGGCGCGGTGCGGCGCCGATTCAGCGCTCCATTGAAGCCGGCGACAAAGAGAGCGGTGTTACCATTATGCAGGTGGTTGAAGCCTTAGATGCCGGCGCAATGTATAAAAAAGGCGTGGTGCCGATTACATCTGATACTACCGGCGGTATTCTGCATGATAAGCTTTCGGCTGTCGGGGCGGACTTAATGTCTGAGGTTTTACAGCATTTAGATGAAATTAAACCATTGGAGCAAGATGAATCGCTGGTGACCTATGCGGCAAAGCTGAATAAAGCCGAAAGCTTGCTTGATTTTACCAAACCGGCAGAGATGCTGGAGCGCAAAATCAGAGCTTTTAATCCGTTTCCGGCAATGTTTTTTGAATATAACGGCGAGCGCTTTAAGGTGCTGACTGCTGAAGTTGTTGATATGAACGGTAATGCGGGGCAGATTTTGGACGGCGAACATAATTTGATTGTCGCTTGCGGAGCAAAAGCGCTGAAAATTACGGAAATTCAGCGACAAGGCAAAAAAGCGATGCCGATTGCCGATTTATTGCGCGGATTTTCATTTGCAATCGGAACAATTCTATAAACGAGGCTGATATGCGCGTAAAATTTATGTTTGCAATAATTTTGTTTGCGTTAATGGTGGTTTTAACCGGCGGATATATGGCTTATCGCGCCGTTGCCAATCCTTATGATTTTCCGATAGATTTGGTTTATACCTGGGTTGACGGCAATGACCCCGTATGGCAAGCTAAAAAAGCTTACTGGCAAAAACAATATGCCCCTGATGATGAATACGCCATCAGTCCGGCGCGTTGGCGAGACCGTGACGAGCTTAAATACAGTTTGCGTTCAGTGGAGCAATATATGCCGTGGGTGAATAATATTTATATTGTTACCGATAATCAGGTGCCTGCGTGGTTAAATATTAATCACCCCAAGATAAAGATTGTTGACCATTCGGAAATTTTTCCGGCGGAAGCTTTGCCGGTGTTTAATTCCATAGCAATAGAATCGCGTTTGGCACATATTCCTGATTTGTCGGAACATTTTATTTATTCTAATGATGATTTTTTTACCGCAACTTATTTATCTCCTGACTTTTTCTTTACCGCTGACGGTAAACCGATTTTTTATCAGGAACTGTATTCAAAATCATACATCAAAGGGCTGCTTGAATATCATAAAGATGAAATGTGGACTAAGCTTTGGCAGCTGCCGACCAAGCTGATTGCCGATAAGTTTGGCGGAGAACCTTTTTATATGCTTGATACGCACACTATGGGCGCAATCAGTAAATCAGATTTTTTAGAAGCGGAGAAAATTTTTCCCGAAGAGTTTAAACGCACCACTTATTCTAAATTCAGAACCGAAAATGATTTAACCTTGGGAATCGTTAGCATGTTAGAATTTTTAAATCACCGCGTAGTGGTAAAGGGAGCAAATCAAGTTGCTAAAAAGTTTAACTGTAAAATTGCCGGAGTTTTAATTATGGGGCATATGGAAGAGTTGGAGAGTAAAAAGCCTTGCCAATTTTGCTTAAATGATACGCAGACTAATTCAGAAGAACTTAACCGCAAGCATGTTTTGTATATGCAACAAAAATTTCCGTATAAGTCGGCTTTTGAAAAATAAAAAATCCCTGCATTGATGTCAAATGCAGGGATTTTTTTTGAGTTTTGGTATATTATTCAAAAGTCCACGAAACGGTGTTGGTGTCGCCGTCGGTGGCGGCAGCTTCCGCAGCGCTGACCGAATATTTGGTTCTTACAACAGTGGTATCGGTGCTGTTTTCAGACGATGAACTTCCGGAGGAAGATGAGCCTCCCGATGAAGAACCGCCTGATGATGAACCGCCTGATGAGGAACCACCGCCTTGCACAGCACTTGGTCTTGCTGCCATAGCGTTAGAAACCGCAAAAGCAGCCATAAACGCTAAAATTGTAAGTAATTTTTTCATTGTAATTATCCTTTCAAAATTTAAGGGTTATTGTTGGTTCCGTTAATTTTAATTTCTTTTAAGCCGATTTTATCGCTGTCGCCCCAGTCGGCAGTGCCGATATGAATGGCAGCATCTTTCGGTAAGCCGGCGTAGGTAAGCTTAAAGCCCCAATTGTCGTGACCGTCTACTGCAACGGTTTCAAGCGTAACCGCTCCGCCATACGGGTTTTTCAACGTTTGTTCATCAACTATCATATCATTAGGAAACACACCCAACTTAATCGCGGTTTTAACCGGCTCGCTCGCAAGCGATGAATAATCTTTGGCATTTAAAAATACGGTGCGCAAATTGGCAACAATATGGGAAACCTGATCTTCAACCTTGTTTAGTTTGTATTTTTGCATAGCTTTAGCATATCCGGCAATGCCGCCTACCGACAAAACGCCGATAATTGCCAAAACGCCGAGCATTTCTACCATGCTGCGACCTAACTGATTGTCTTTTGGCATTAAATTTTCTCCTGGCTAAACTCAATACTGCTGTCAGGATACTCTGCTTATGGTTAAATTGCAATATGTATAAAGTTATACCCTGATAATTTGGCTATATCGGCTTGATATTGTATGCGTAATGACTATATCAAAAGTGTTCAAGGAGATAAAAGGAAAATATATTTTTCTTTTTTACAAATTGAGCGCTTTATAAATTAACTTTATTGTTTTTTATAAAGATGGTGAGTGAGGAGCGTTGTTTTGTAATAAACATGCTCCTCTTTGTTTATGAGCAAAGTTCGCCGATTATGTAGTTTAAGAGCAGAAAGCCTTTATCGGTTGCCGATATGTTTTCCGCCGTATTTATGAGCAATCCGTTTTGTACAAACTCATTTAAAGCGCGATTATTTACAAAATCATCAAAATTTAAGCCGGAAATTTGCGCAAAATGTTTTTTATTTATGCCGGCTTGCAAGCGTAAGCCCATAATTATAAGTTCCTCCGCCCGTTCCTGAGCTGAAAGCGCTGTCTTGAGATGAGGGTGCACAAAAGCGTAATGGCAGTTACCGATTTTTAAACGTCCGTGCGCTGATTCACCGATACCGATGTAATCATCGCCTAACCAATAGCATTTATTGTGTTTGGATTCAAATTTTGAGGCGGCATAGTTTGAAACCTCATAACGGGGATAACCTTTTGCACGCAAATAATTAACAGTAAAGCGGTACATTTCAGACGCTTTTTCTTCGTCAGTAATTTTAACGTGTTTGGCGGCAAAAACCGTACCTTCCTCAATAGTCAGCTGATAAAGGGATAAGTGTTTAAAACCCAAACCGGTAATTAAACCAAGTTCTTGTTCCCAATCTTTGAGAGTTTGTTCGGGGCGTGTATAAATAAAATCCGCCGAATGATTGTCAAAAGTGTTAAGTACTTCGTCAATACTGTGCAAAGCCTGTTTGAGGCTGTGGGTACGCCCCAAAAAGCGTAAATCGGCATCATTTAATGCTTGCACGCCCAATGATAAGCGGTTAATTCCGGCTTGTTTCAACCGAGCAAACATTTCGGGGTATTCAGAATTGGGGTTTGCTTCCAAACTGATTTCGGGATTATCATCAAAGCTCCATAATTTGGCAATGCGGTCAAGTATTCGGTTTATAAGCTCAGGTTTTAATAAAGACGGAGTGCCGCCGCCGAAAAACACGGAGCGTATTTTTCGGTTTGGCACCAGATGGTGATAATAATCAAGCTCGTTGAGATACGAGGCAACAACTTCATCCTGATTAACGTTAGGATTAACGCGCTTGAAAAAGTCGCAATATGGGCACTTGCTTTTGCAATAGGGCCAGTGAATATATACTGAAAGCGGTTGATTTGTTACCTTATCCGTCATTTTTAAGCTTTAGTTTTGGAACTGTCTTTATAAATGGATAGCAATATGCCGCCAAAGAGCAGGGTGAAGGTTACGCTCAGCGACTGCCATGCTGCAATTTCAATGCCGAAATGCGGCAGAAAGATTTTGCATCCGATGAAAATTAAGATAATTGACAGTGCCGGTTTAAGATAAGTAAATTTATTAACAATCGCCGCCAACAGGAAGTATAAGGCTCTTAACCCCAAAATGGCAAAAATATTACTGGTGTAAACCACAAATACATCTTGGGTAATTAAAAAGATAGCGGGAATGCTGTCAAAAGCAAAAATAACGTCCATGGTTTCAATGATAATCAGGGCAAAAAACAGCGGAGTTATGTACCAATGTCCGTTTTCCTTGAACATAAAATGGTGTTCATGAAGTTCATGTGTAACGTGAAAGAACTTTGATAATGTTTTGTAAATACGCGATTCTCTGAAAGGGGTTTCTTCGCCGTCTTTCATAGAAAGCATTTTGGCGCCGGTGTAAATTAAGAAGAGCGAGAAGATGTAAAGCACCCAATGAAAACGCGAAATTAAAGCTTCGCCCAAGAAAATCATGATGCCGCGCATAAACAAGGCGCCTAAAATGCCCCAAAACAGCACGCGGTGTTGATATTTGGAAGGAATGCCGATGGTGGAAAAAATAACCGACATTACAAAAATGTTATCAAGCGAAAGGCTCTTTTCCAGCAAATAGCCGGTAAAGTAAAGCATACCTTTTTCAGCACCCTCTTCATAAATTACGAATATACCGAATATAATGGCGATAACCACATAAAACACGCACATCCACAAAGTGTGCCAAAAGTGCGGTTCTTCATTTTTGCGGTTAAACAAAAATAAGTCTAAAACCAACAACACAATTACGCTGATACCGAAAATCGTCCACATCCAGTTTTGTGATAAAATGGCGTGATGAGTGAAAAGTTCGTTTATGTTTTGCATTAATTTATCCTTGTAATTTATTGTTATATCTCAAGATTCCATACGGTACGTATAATATCTTCAATATTTAAATATTTAGGTTTCCAGTTTAATATTTCGCACGCTAAATCGGCCTTGGCAATAAGCGTTGCTGGATCGCCGGCGCGGCGCGGAGCATAATGATAGTTTAAGCGTTTGCCGATAACATTTTCGGTTGCGTCAACAATTTGTTTTACGGAAATACCTCGTCCGGTGCCTAAATTTAAGCGGTATGATTTTTTATCATTCATTAGGCGTTTAATGGCGGCAACATGGGCGGAGGCTAAATCGCTGACATGAATATAGTCCCGCACGCAAGTGCCGTCGGGAGTATCGTAATCGCTGCCGAAGATGGCAAAGTTTTCGCGCTTACCGGTGGCGGCTTCCATAATTATCGGCAGCAAATTCTGCGGGTTTTGCTCGTGTCCGGTAATGCTTTTGTCGGCAGCGTAGCCAACGGCGTTAAAATAGCGTAAAGCGATGTAGTTAAAATCTTTCAGGCGGCTGTACCAATCCATTAAATTTTCCATGGCAACTTTGGTGTAACCGTAAAAATTAATCGGGTTAAGAGGGTGACGCTCATCAACCGGTGTGTAAATCGGCATGCCGTAAACAGCGGCAGATGATGAAAAGACCATGTGCTTTACGCCGTTATCAGTCATGGAGTTTAAGATGTTAACCGCGCCGTTTAAGTTGTTTAAAGCGTATTTTTGCGGTTTTTCCATTGATTCGCCGACCGCTTTTTTAGCGGCAAGGTGAATCACCGCGTCAATATTTTGGCTCATGGCACCATCAAGCGCTTTGCGGTCTAAAATATTGCCCTTGATAAAACCTGCTTCATGAAACAAATTTACTTCTTGTCCAGTTGACATGTCGTCAAACACAAGCGTTTCATAGCCACCGTCAAGAAGTTCTTTTACTACATGGCTGCCGATGTATCCGGCGCCACCGATAACTAAAACCTTGGGCATTTTTACCTCGCAAACAATTAATTTGCTTTATTTTATAGCTAAATATTTCGGTAAGGTCAAATTTTATATTTAAAGGTTATCCCCGTTATCCACAGGTTAAAAAATTTTTTACAAGCATTTTTCATAAAAATGTATCAATACAGAAGTAATAAAACGACTCAATTTAAACGGACTTAAAATGGAAACGATAGACACTACAAAATTGCCGCAGAATTTGGAAGCGGAGCAGGCGTTATTAGGCGCCATTTTGGCTAATAACAAGGCCATGGAAAAAGTTTCGGAATTTTTGAAACCTCAGCATTTTGCCGATTCTGTGCATGCAAAAATATTTGAGGTGATTGCTATGCTGATTCAACGCGGGCACATTGCCGACGTTATTACCTTAAAAAATTACTTTGAACAGGAAGGCACGCTTAATGAGGTGGGCGGAACCAACTATTTGATTAAGCTTGCTGACAGCGCCTCACCGATGACTAACGTTGAGTATTACGGTCGTTTTATTTATGATAAGTATCTGCGCCGCGAGCTGATTAACACCGGCACTGAAATTGTTAATAACGCTTTTAAGGAAACGGCTGATTTGTCGGCTACTGAGCAAATTGAGGCAGCGGAGCAGGAGCTTTATCGTTTGGCCGATCAGGGCGAGGCTCAGGGTGATTTTATTGAGTTTGCAAGCGCTCTTAACTCATCGCTTAATTATATTAATATCGCGTTTCAGAAAGAGGGCAAAATTTCAGGATTATCCACCGGATTGGAACGGCTTGACTATAAAACCGGCGGCTTAAATAACTCAGATTTGATTATTATCGCGGGACGTCCGGCTATGGGCAAAACTGCGCTTGCCACCAACATTGCTTATAATGTGGCGGATTATATGAGCCGTGCCAAAGATATTGATCCGCATGACCGAGGGGTTGCATTCTTTTCACTTGAAATGTCAGCCGATCAGTTGGCATCGCGTATTTTATCAACAGTCACACAAACTCCTGGAAGCAAAATGCGTACCGGCGAGTTAGATAACGCGCAGTTTACCCGTATTACAGCGGCGGTGCGCGAGCTTGAAAATATTCCGCTTTATATTGACGATACTCCGGGGGTTACCATTACATCAATCCGCACCCGCGCGCGGCGCTTAAAGCGTACCAAAGGTTTGGGGTTGATTGTTATTGACTATATTCAACTGATTACCGGCAGCAATAACAAAAAGAATGAGGGTAACCGCGTGCAGGAATTGTCGGAAATTTCGCGAGGATTAAAGATTCTAGCCAAAGAGCTTAAAGTTCCGGTTATCGCGCTCTCGCAATTAAACCGCGGTGTTGAACAACGCGACGATAAACGTCCGGTAATGTCTGACTTGCGTGAATCCGGTTCTATTGAGCAAGATGCCGATATTGTTATGTTTGTGTACCGCGAGAACTATTATATTCATAATGAAGAGCCGAAAATTAAACAGAACGAAACGCCGGACCATTTCCAGCATCGTATGGAAGAGTGGCAAAAACTTGACCGTGAAACCACCAATTTGGCAGAAGTTATTATCGGAAAACAGCGCCATGGTCCGACAGGTACCGTAAAACTGTTCTGGAACGGCGAATATGCGCAATTCGGCAATTTGGCAAATGAAGAAAATTTACCGGAACAAATAGGCTAAAATATGAAAAAAATATCCGATTATACTGAAGAAGAGTGGGAAAATGTCTGCAATCATTGCGGCAAATGCTGTTTGATTAAACTGCAGGATGACGACACCGGCGATATTTATTATACCAATGTGGTGTGCAAATATTATGATGAAGATAAATGCCGCTGCTCGGTTTATGACAAGCGCTGTAAGTTGGTGCCGGAATGCTTAAAACTCAGCAAAAACAATGTGCAAAATATTGAATGGATGCCCAAAACCTGTGCGTATCGGCGTTTATTTGAACATAAACCGGACATGCCGGTAACCACCATTAAAGGCAGATGCATTTCTGAAACTTTGGTTAATCCGGATAATTTGGAAGATTATATTGTGGATTGGGATGACCTATGAGCGATGATTTGAATTTAGAATCTGAGTATAATCCGCAAAGCCGCTATGATAATATGCAAGGTATTGAGCCGGAGTTTTGGAAGCACAAAAAACTTGATGCAATGAGCAAAGAAGAATGGGAGCTTTTGTGCGACGGTTGCGGCAAATGCTGCTTAAACAAGCTTGAAATTAAGGGCAAAATTAAATTTACCAACACACATTGCCGATTTTTGAATTGTAAAAATTGTTTGTGCAAAATTTATGCTCACCGATTTGAGGTTGTGCCCGATTGCCGCGATATTGATTTGGCCGCCGTACGGGAAAAACCGCGTTGGTTGCCTAAAACTTGCGCTTATTGGTTGCTTGATAACGGTTATGATTTGCCGTTGTGGCACCCGCTTATTACCGGTGACGCGATGAGTGTTCATAATTCGGGCAATTCGCTGATAGGCAGGAATCCGGTGAACGAATCGGAGGTTGATGATTATGAAAATTACATTGTTGACTGGCCAGACCTTTGATTTGAAAAACAGTTTTCCGTTTCCGCTTGAAGTTAAAAAATCAATCAAATTAAAGCGGTTGAGCGTGCGTATTGACGGCAAAAAAAAGCAGGTGGTGCTTAATATGCCGCGTTTTTGCTCATCAAAAAAAGCGTTTGCGTTTATCAGCGAGCATCAGGAGTGGATAGAGGCGCATTTAAATGCCTTGCCGCAAGTTAAAGATTTTGAAGACGGCGAAAAAATTATGCTCTTCGGGCAAGAGGTGCTTATTTGTCATAAATCTGAAAGTTTAAGCGCTCCTAAGCTTGAAAACGGGGTGCTTTATGTGGGCGGCGACAAACGTTTTTTACATCGACGGGTAAAAGATTATATCAAAAAACGGGCGCAGGAAGAATTTTCGCAAAAGTCAGAGGTGTTGGCGGCAAAACTCGGCTGCAAGCTTATCGGAGTTAGTATTAAAGATACCAAATCACGCTGGGGAAGTTGCTCGTCATTAAATCATATTAACTATAACTGGCGGATTGCCTTGGCTCCGGCGTGTGTGATTGACTACTTAATGGCGCATGAAGTTTCGCACTTAAAACATCGTAATCATTCGCCGGCTTTTTGGCAATGCGTGAAAGAACTTTACGCCGGCGCGGCGCTAGGGCGCAGTTGGCTTAAAGCGCATGGCAACGAGCTTTATTTATACCGTTAATTTTTATATTCATAATTGACAAAAACTCCGAATCGCGGTATATTTGTAACGTTAAAACATATTACTATGAAGAAAATTTTTATTATTTTGTCAGCTTTGTTTCTGCTGACCTTCACGTCATGTGAACAGTATGTACTTCCGCAAGAGACAATTGCTTACTCGCTCAGCGTTTTCAATGCGACCATGAGCGAATATGAAGCAACGTTAGAGAAACTCCATGATTTGGAGACGTTGCAGGAAATTTCCGCGCCGGAAGTCAAAGATTCGCTAACCGCACAGATGGACAGTTTGTTTATTCAGATGTCGGTGCTTATCGGTACTCATGAAAGTACGCGCGTTGCTCTGGAAACCCTGTCCGGTAAAAAGATAAATGAAATCACCCCGTCACCGGTGATTGTTTCAGTTTATCGTTATACGGAAGCAGTGCGAATTTTCCGCAATGCCGATGCAACCATGCAAAAAGAAATGAAAGGTTTGCGTTTGTTGCAAGGAGTTCCGCATATCGGTAAAAATGCGGCGGAAATCAAAAAATCAGAGCGAAAGCTTGCTTCATTTGAGGCTTATTATATGAACTTTGCCTACATAATGCAAAGTTTAAGGCCAGAAAAAGTGAAGAAACTTTAGGCTCGGTGCAAGAGAAAGATAAAAGCCCTTGAATTTTTAATTTTCAAGGGCTTTTGCTTGTTTAGCGCTCAAGTTTTTTATATTTTAAGCGGTGAGGGCGGCAGGCTTCATCGCCCAAACGGCGGCGCTTGTCTTTTTCATATTCTTCAAAGTTACCCTCAAACCATTCAACATGACCTTCGTCTTCATAGGCCAAAATATGAGTTGCCAAACGGTCTAAGAACCAGCGGTCGTGCGAAGTTACCAATACGCACCCCGGATAGTTCATAATACCTTCTTCAAGGGAGCGCAGAGTGTCAACGTCTAAATCGTTGGTCGGCTCGTCAAGCATAATAACGTTAGCGCCTTTACGCAGCATTTTGGCCAAATGCACGCGGTTGCGTTCACCGCCGGAAAGCTGTCCGACCTTCTTTTGTTGGTCAGAGCCCTTAAAGTTAAATTGCCCAACATAAGCGCGCGACGGCATTTGCTTTTTACCAAGCTCAATAATATCAAGCCCATCGGAAATTTCTTCCCAAACGGTTTTATCGGAATTGAGTTCGTCGCGGGTTTGGTCTACATAACCTAAATCAACGGTTTCACCAATTCTGATTTCGCCGGAATCGGGCTTTTCCTGACCGGTAATCATTTTAAATAAAGTGGTTTTACCGGCGCCGTTCGGTCCGATAATGCCGACAATGGCGCCCTTGGGAATTTTGAACGAAAGGTCGTCAATCAAAACCTTATCGCCGAAAGCCTTGGTTAAGTGATTGGCTTCAATTACCAAATCGCCCAAGCGCTCCGTCATCGGAATGTTAATGTACGCATGGGTGATTTTATCTTTAACCGCTTGCGAAAGTAATTCATCATAAGCGTTAATACGGGCTTTTGATTTGGCTTGACGAGCTTTCGGATTTTTTTGAATCCATTCAAGCTCATTAGCTAAAGTTTTTTGACGGGCGGTTTCTTCGCGCGCTTCCTGTTCTAAACGTTTTTGTTTTTGCTCAAGCCATGAAGAATAATTGCCTTCATACGGAATACCTTGTCCGCGATCAAGTTCCAAAATCCAACCGGTGACGTTATCCAAAAAGTAACGGTCGTGCGTAACCATAACCACGGTGCCTTTATAATCTTTGAGGTGTTGCTCAAGCCATGCTACGGATTCGGCGTCTAAGTGGTTGGTCGGCTCGTCAAGAAGAAGCATATCGGGCTTTTGCAACAACAAACGGCATAAAGCCACGCGGCGTTTTTCACCGCCCGAAAGTTTGGTAACATCGGCATCGGCAGGCGGACAACGCAGGGCGTCCATCGCAATTTGAATAGTGCGTTCCAAGTCCCACCCGTTGCATGCGTCAATTTTTTCTTGCAACTCAGCTTGTTTTTCAATAAGCGCATTCATTTCTTCATCGCTCATCGGTTCGGCAAATTTGGCGGAAACTTCTTCAAACTCGCGCAGTAAATCGCGTGTTTCGCCAAGGCCGTCCATAATATTTTCAATAACGTTTTTATCAGGGTTAAGTTTAGGCTCTTGCTCTAAATAGCCGACTTTAACGCCGTCTGCCGCCCAGGCTTCGCCGTTGAATTCTTTGTCAACGCCGGCCATAATTTTAAGCAGAGTTGATTTACCGGCGCCGTTTACGCCCAAAACCCCGATTTTGGCTCCGGGCAGAAAGGACAAGGTGATACCCTTAAATAATTCTTTTCCTCCGGGGAAAACTTTGGTTAAATTTTGCATGACAAAAACATATTGATAGGCGGGCATAAAGCACTTCTCCTTACTAAAAAAATGGTGGATTAAGTTAAATTAAAAGCCGTCTTGCATTTGGCGTTCGCGCAATGCTTTTTGATAGGCCGGATCATTATGAATCTTTTTGGTTTGTTCCTGATACATCTTGATGTATTTTTGGCGGGCATTAGGATCCTTTTTATAAACCAAAGTGGCGTCATACTCATGGCGCGGAGTAATGATTTTGCCGTCCGGCATTTTAATGGTACCATTGCCGTATAACACGGCTTTAAATATCGGTTGTTCATTAAAAGCGGCGGCAATGGACGAGCAATCGTTAAATCCGTCGCGCATTTTAGATACAAACGCATTGGCTTTATATTCATTATAAGCCTTCATGCCTTCAGCCTGCACGGCGTCTGACGATGCTTTTGAAACCATAATGGCGCGGGCAAGCAATTCAAACGTGTCGTATTTTTGCGCCTGACAAGCCAAGCCCTGACCGGCAACAGCGCCTAAAGACTGCATTTCTTCAATATAAGACGGACCGTCGGCATGAGCTGCGGCGGCGTTTAACATCATGAGCATTACTAAAGTTGACTTTTTCATAACATCTCCTTATTTCTTGTTCCTCATTATATAGATAAGAAGTAAAAAAGCAATTAATTTAAAAAAATAAGCAAAATTAAAAAAATGGGTTGACATTTGAAGTTAATTGGCATAAATTCCGCTCAACTGAAATAAGAAGGAACAGAAAAATGAAATGCTATAGCTCTTTAAAATCTAAAAAAACTCGTGATAAGGACTGCAAGTTGGTTCGCCGCAAAGGTCGTGTTTACGTTATTAACAAGAAAAACCCGAAAATGAAATGCCGTCAAGGCTAATTGAAGCTTTTGCAGCTCTTTTGTTTTGTTAGATATGAAATACCCGCTGTTTTAAGGCGGGTTTTTTGTTGCTTGTTTTAAGCTGAAAAGATAAGAACAAACCATGTTTTATATTCTATTCTCC
>JAJWCP010000113.1 GCA_021617435.1 Pseudomonadota bacterium | reverse complement strand
GCTGTGCATAAGTTGTATTTAAACCACCCCGCCTTCGGCACCCCTCCGCAGAGGGGAATTAATGAGTGCTGATTGTGTATAAGTTGTATTTGAAAGGTTTTGACAAAAGGGAAAATATGATGTATAAGGGATGTAAATTAAACCAAAAAGAGAGGTTAAAATGAGCAGAAGAGACGAAATAAAAGTGTATAACTCGGTTGAAGAAAGAGTTGATGATTACGAGAATTATAAAAACGATTGGGATTATGACGCTGACAAGCAAGAAGGCCGGCATAAAAGCGGGCTTGAAATGCGGTTTGTGACATTAGACCGAGCTAAAATAGAGCCACGGAATTTAGTGGAATGGCAAAAGAAGATGGAGGCGGAAGGTTTAACTGACCATGAAGCCAAGCAATATTTGGTGATGTTGCTTAATCAGTTTGCGGTGATGTTAGATGAAAATCCGCCGGAAGAAAAAGAGCTGACGATTGATGAAGAAATTCAAGATATGGAAGATGCTGATAAGCAGAGATTACAATGGATGAGAAAATATGGTCGTTCAGAAGAAGATATAGCTTTATGGTCGGAAAGATGGCGGAAATATCGCGAGGAAAAGCGTAAAGAATTAGAGCAAGAAGAACGGTTAAAAAAATTGGAAAACATAAGAGAAAAGTTTAATAGCAGTAAAGAGGACCGCTAATGAGAAACCCGGATTTAACCGATAACGATACCCTAAAAGACCTGAAAGAACCGGTGGCGGTATATTTTACCTATGCTGATGTAGAGAACTTTCAACATTATTTGGAACATAAACAAGAGCTGGTCAAATTAAACAATAGTCATCGTGATGAATTAGTTGGCTATTTGAAAAAATATTATATGGTAGTATCAGATCAAGATCCGGCGGCGGCATATCCGGGGACAATTGTGGTGAGTAATACTGGAGTTCAAACTCCGTTTATGGAGCCTGAGGATGCTAGACCATTTGCAAAGCGCTTATTGCGTGATATAGAAAAATCTAAAATAGCAATGCCGTTGAGCAGTGCTTTGGGTATCAGGATTGAACAGTTATCGCCGCCGGTGCTAAAGGCGCAGGAAGAAGAGCCGCGTTTTCCGTTCACGCGGCATCCGGATGGTGAGATGTTAAAGTATTTGCAGTATCGGTTTGGCAAAGATTTTATTGAAAGGTGTAATAAATATGCATGGGAGCATGGTGAGGATGTTACGCCAAGGCTTAAACAAGAACACAATGCCGCGGATATGAACGAGCCGATATATTCCGGTCGGCAGTTGGCGCTAGAGCGGTACGCTTCACACCCGCGGAATGACTTAGAAGCGCGGAATATTGTGTTTGGGACGTTACGATATGCCAAGGCGTGGCAATATGCAAAAGAGTTCGGATTTATACACAGATTTCACAAAGCGGAAAACCAGAAATATTATATAGATTACGGAGTTGAACAGGGTGAGTTATTTACGCTAAACCCTGTAGATCAGATAGAAACGATAGTGATACCTGACAAGAATGAATATTTAGGCGTGGAGCTGAATTTAAAGACAAGAAGTTTTGATATCCCGCTAGAAGACGAAATGTGGATGGGGTATGCGGAGAGATTCAGAGCGGCGAGTATGCCCAAAGAAGTAAAGTTAAGCGAGCGGCGCATAAATATTTTGCGGGATGCGAAGATGAACAGCGGGCGAGCGATAACTTATATGCCGGTAGGTTTTAATGTCCCAAAGGAAGAGTTGGAGCGGTACAAAAACAGGGAGCCGGCGGAGCTTGAAGACGTATTGCTGAGCCCGATGACGCCGATACGGAAAGGGTATCAGGAGCATAAAAAGAAGAAAGGTATATCAGAAGAAACCGAGAAGAGATGTTATGCGACACTTAATAAGGTTGCAAATATAGCCCGCACGCTGAGGGCGGAAGATAATAAAGATATTTCCGCAAAACAATCTGCTCATCAATCAGCAACCAGGAGCAATAATAATACCGGCAGAGAGTAAAGCCGCGATAGCTTTGCCGTGAAAAAATAAAACTCCCCGAATACGTGAAGCAAACAGGGAGTTTTGGATTTTAAATCAGCAACTTATTTAATTTGCTTTGAGCATGACCTCTGGAGATTCTATACCAAGCAGATTTAACAGTTTTTTAAGCATGTCGCGTACCAATGCCGCAAGTTTTAAGCGGGAGGCGGCAATTTGTTTGTTTTCTGCCGTCATAATCGGGCAGGTGTTGTAAAAATTGCTGAACACTTGCGCCAAAGTGTAAGCATAATCAGTGATAATGCTTGGCTCTTTGCCGGTGTAGGCACGCATTATAATATTTTCAAACTGAGCAAGCTTTAATGCTAAATTCCGTTCGTCATCACTTTCAATCATAATTTTGTCTGCATGCAATTCGGCAGAATCGGCTTTGCGTAAAATGGAATTAATCCTCGCAATGGCATACTGAATATAAGGACCTGTTTTGCCGTCAAATTTAGCAAAATCTTCCAAATCAAAAATATAACCGGAAGCAATGTTGTTTTTTAGGTCTTGAAACTTCATGGCGCCGATGGCAACTTGGTTGACAAGTTTTTCAATCTCAGCTTTGCCATAACCGGCAACTTCATCAGGTTTTGGCATAGATTGGCGAACTTTTGCTTTGCTCATGGCAATTAAATCCGCAAGGTTCATCACGCCGCCATCGCGGGTTTTGAAAGGCTTGCCGTCGGTGCCGTTTACAGTGCCAAAGCCGATATGTTCAAGTTTAACATCGGGGGCAATGCCCAACATCTCAGCAACTTTAAAAATTTGTTCAAAGTGCAGGGATTGGCGTTTATCCACTACGTAAATAATTTCATCGGCTTTAAGGTCATCAACCCGCATTTTTATGGTGGCAATATCGGTTACCTGATAGCCGAAACCACCTTCTGATTTAACCAAAATTACCGGTGGCATCGGTTTGTTACTTTCCGGCAGGCGAATAATGGTAGCGCCGTCGTCAACCTCGGATAAGCCTTTTTCTTGGGCGATTTTTACAATTTCAGCGCAAGTGTTATGAGCATCGCTTTCACCGAGCAATAAATCAAAATGAGCGCCAAGCTCGTCATAATTTTCTTTAACCGCGGCAACCGAAACGCTGCGCAAATGCTGCCATGCCTTGCGGTACTCGGAGTTGCCGTTTTGCAGCTCGGCGGTAATACGGCGAGCGGTTTCTTTAGCGGCTTCGTCTTCTTTGCAACGAATGTTGGCTTGCTTGTATAAAGTGGAAATCTGCTCAATATTATAAGTTTCGGTTTTAGATAAATCGCCGTCATTGCGAATAATTTCAGCCAAAATCATACCCATCGGGGTGCCCCAATCGCCAAAATGAATATCTGAGATAACGTTGTTGCCCACAAATAATTCAATCCGGCGGATAGCTTCGCCGATAACAGCTGAGCGCAAGTGTCCGACATGCAATGATTTTGCCACATTCGGACCCCCGAAATCCATCACCACTTTAGCCGGATTTGCAACTTTACCGCAGCCGAAACGCTCGTCTTTTGCCATATTATCAAGCACTTCGCCGATAAAGCCGTTATTGAGCTTTAAATTTATGAAACCCGGACCGTCTATGGAAACAGCGGCAATATCGGCATCGGCTTGAAGCTCGTTTACAATCGTTTGCGCAATTTCACGCGGGTTTTTATGCAAAATTTTAGCCTGCGCCAAAGCCCCGTTGCACTGAAAATCGCTTAAATCGGGGCGGTCAGATGGCTTTACAACGGCAAAGCGCGGGTCTAAGTTAAGTTTATTAAAAATAGTATTGAGTTTGTTGTTAAGTGTTTTTTCAATTGATAAAGTCATTTTTTATTCCTGTTATTTAACGCATTTAAAATAAGCATGAGAGGGGAGTACCAACTTGCAACTGAAATGGGTGGTGTTTATTTTTTCAGCATGGGTTCCGGTGTTGTTTTTAACGCACTCGTCATCGGCAAGTTGTTGCAATTCGTCCTCGGTTGTCCATAAACCATTGTAGCAAACGGCCGGAGCTTCGGGTTTTGATTTTCCCACATACAGGCGGCTAATATCCCGTACGCCGGCATTTCGTCGTCGGTCAATAAAAGGTTCAAACAGCGAGCAGGCGGTTAAACTAATTAAAAATAAAGTTGCAGTAATGATTTTTATACTGGACAATTTTAAAAACTCCATTAC
>JAJWCP010000112.1 GCA_021617435.1 Pseudomonadota bacterium | reverse complement strand
CTCCCTATCCTGATATGGTTCTTTCCACCAGTCGCCGCACCGTTCCGGTTGCCCGCTTTATCAAAAAGCAAAATCACGCCACCAAACTTATTCAGCTTATGCACCCCGGACGCACCGGCTTAAAAGAATTTGACTTAGCGCTCGTTCCCGAGCATGATAAAAACAAAGTTTCATATCCTAACATTAAGTATATCGTCGGCGCACCGCACCGTATGACCTCTAACGCTTTAAGCAATGCTGAAAAAATTTGGGCTCCGCGTTTTGCTGACTTGCCCAAACCCTTAACTGCGGTTGTGGTCGGCGGCTCTATTAAAGGTAAAGAATTTTCACTTGAAAACGCGACTGAACTTGGCAAAAAAATTAAAGAATTAAAACAAAAAATCGGCGGTTCTATCTTGATTACCACTTCCCGCCGCACCGGCGCTAAAGCCGAAAAAGCCATTATGGACACCCTCGCCGGTATTCCGGCTTACACTTTTTTATGGGGCGATAAAAAAGAAAATCCGTATGTCGGCTACTTAGCTTGCGCTGATAACATTGTGGTTACCGGCGATTCGGTTTCAATGTGCTGTGAAGCGTGCGGCACCGGCAAACCGGTATTCATCTTCACCGGACATCATTGGCTGACCCGCAAGCATATTCGCTTTATTGCCTCATTGTATAAAAACGGTTATGCCGCCGCTTTAAAGAGCTATAATCTTGATTTTAAGCCCAAAGCCCGCTTAAACGCCGCTGTTGACGCCGCTAAATTTATTGATGAGTTGTAAATTATATCCTCTCAAAAGTTATACGCGGATCTACCAGCGAATATGTAATATCGCTAACAAGCTTTAATACCAGCCCCATTAAAGCAAATATATAAAGTGTGCCGAAAATGACCGGATAATCTCTGGTCATTATCGCTTCATATCCAAGCAGCCCAAGTCCGTTTAATGAAAATACAACCTCAATCAATAACGCGCCGGTAAACAACATTTTAATCAGCAATGACGGAAAACCGGCAATAATAATCAGCATTGCATTTCTGAACACATGCTTATACAAAATTTGATTTTCGCTTAAACCCTTGGCGCGCGCGGTCAAAACGTATTGCTTGCTGATTTCATCTGTAAACGAGTTTTTGGTAAGCATGGTAAGCGAGGCAAACCCGCCGATGACAACAGAAATTACCGGCAAGGTAATATGCCAAAAATAATCTCCGATTTTAGCATACCATGAAAGCTCGCTCCAATTATCTGAGGTTAATCCCCTTAACGGAAACCATTGCAGGTAAACTCCACCGGCAAAAAACACTATTAAAAACACCGCAAACAGGAACACCGGCACCGCTGAACCGAAAATAACCGCAAATGAAGTGACGGTATCAAAACGGCTTCCGTCACAAACCGCTTTTTTAATCCCGAGCGGTATGGAAATTAAATAAATAATCAGTGTTGACCATAGGCCGAGCGAAACCGATACTGGCATGCGCTCTAAAATAAGCTGCCCCACGCTTTTGTCCTGATAATAACTGCGTCCGAAATCAAAAATCGCATATTCTTTAACCATTTTGGTAAAGCGCTCATACCACGGCTTATCAAATCCGAATTGTTTTTCAAGCTCTTGCACCAAATCTTCCGGCACGCCTTGCGCCCCCTGATATTTATGCGACGCTCGCATATTTTGCTGCGGCACGCCGCTTGAAGTAAATTGCGCTTTACTGTCAACATTCATACCCTGATATTTTGCCAGCATATATTCAACCGGTCCGCCGGGAGCAAGTTGAATAATCATAAAATTAACCGCTAAAATGCCGAGCAGTGTCAGCGGAATTAAAAGCAATCGTTTGATAATATAGTTTTTCATTTTTCCTCCGCCTGCTTTATCCACCATGTAAACGGCAAATATCCTGTTTTAACCTTAGTTTCAGGTATACCGAACTTATTGCGATACCCTACCCGATTATAACGTGAATACCACTGAAAACTCAAATAATGCTCTGAAAGTAAAACTCTGTCCAAAGCTCTGACATGCGCCTCATAATCATCTTTATCATGTGTTTTGAGCAATTTATCAATCAGCTCGTCAACCACTTGGTTTTGAATACCTATAATATTATAGCTGCCCTTATTTTCAGCGGCATTACTTCCAAACATTTCTCGTAATTCCGTCCCCGGCATCGTCCCCATGCGATATGACATAATCGCCATATCGTAATCAAAATTATCCATGCGATTTTTAAAAACATTAACTTCCAAATTACGGAAAGTCGCCTCTATCCCTATTTTGCGCAAATTAGCTAAAAACGGCAGCATCACGCGGGTAAAACTTGAGCCGTTAGCCGTGTTGCTGAGCACCGTAAACCGCAAAGGTTCGCTGGTTTTTAAATTAGTCATTTTGCCATCCTTAAAATCATATCCGGCGTCTTGCAAAAGCTTAACCGCTGTGCGTAAATTTGCGCGCAGTTTTTGCGGCGTAGAATTATCCGGCAACGTAAACGGTTCTGTAAACACTTTGTCATCTATTCTGCCGCGATACTTTTCTAATATTGCTTTTTCTTTACCGACAGGAACTCCGGTTGCTTCCAACCCCGTATTGGTAAAATAGCTGTACAAGCGCTGATACTGATTATAAAACAGCTTTTCATTTGCCCATTCAAAATTGAATGCCAAATCTATAGCCTCGCGCACCCGCTTATCCTTAAATTGCGGACGCCGAATATTAAAAGCAAAATGCTGTAAAATCGCCGGATTATTGTGCTCAAATGTTTGTTTAACCACCGCTCCTCTTTTAACTTGCTCATTATTATAGCCGGTTGCCCAAATTTTTGCGATATATTCTTCCCGCACATCAATATTACCGGCAAAGAGCGCTTGCAGAGTTACGGTCGTGTCCTGATAATAATCAATCCGGATTTCATCAAAATTATAAAATCCTTGCCGCACCGGCAGATTATTTCCCCAATAGTCGCGGTTGCGCTCCAACACTATATATTTGCCAACCTCAAACGCTTTAATTTTATACGGTCCGTTGCCGAGCGGAATTTGTAATGATGGTTTAGCAAAATCTCTGTTTGCCCAATCTTTGGCGGAAAAAATTTTTAACTGCGTTAAAATCAGTGGCAATTCACGATTTTGCGAGCCTTGCTTAAACCAAAACCGCACATGACGATTATTAACTTTTTCAACCTTTTCAACATCACCGTAATAAACTTTATAAATCGGCGCCCCTTGTTCGGTTAAAGCCCTAAAACTGAATATAACATCATCGGCAGTAACTTGCGAGCCATCGGCAAAACGGGCTTTTTCATCTAAAACAAACCCGATGTAAGATTTATCTTCCGGCAATTCAAATTCTTTAGCAAGCAACGGATACGCAACCGAAATATCATCAACCGGCGTATATCCCAAACTATCCCAGATTAAATCGGCAACCGTCAACGAGGCCGCACCCTTAAAAATAAATGGATTAAAATTATCAAAGCCTCCGTATTCCGGCATAACGATTCTCCCGCCCTGCGGAGCATCTGGATTAACGTATTCAAAATACTTAAAATCATCTGCGTATTTAGCCTTACCATAAAGTGCCAAATGCTTTATGCCGGCATTTGCAGAACCTGCAAAAAGCAACAAAAGCGCCAAACTTGCGGCGATTATTTTATTTTTTGTAATTATCTTCATTTACCCAACCGCCAAACGGATATGCAAAATCCTGTTCTTTGCGAATATCCGATTTAACTTCCGGCACCGCGTGGCTATGCTCGTCAATTACAATATCCGGCATTACGGAAACATCTTCTTTTTGCGCAGTTACCGACAAAACCGGCTCAGTTTTAAGTTCTTCAGGCTCCGGTGCCGAAAAACGCGGCTCACTGCGTTCTGCAGCATTAGCATAATCTTCCGCTTGCATATAACTTTTATGCGTTTCTTCTGGGGTAGTCATGCTTTTTTGCAAAGCGGCAAAGAAGTCATTATCATCTGAAGTCGGCTCTTCTGCCGGAGTCTTATCTGTCCGCCGCTTAAACGGATTAAGCTTGCTGAAAAACGAATATTTTTCTTCTTCAATTTTCGGCTCTTCCATGGTGGCAATCCGCGACGAAACCGCATATTCAGGAGCAGACGCGGCAATTTCTTCATCTTCGGACACTTCCGGAGTATCCAAGGCGTCTGTCACCGGCGCCAATAGTGAATATACTTTTCCCATCACGCCGGTTTCAATAATCGTGATAAACACTCTGTCTCTGTCATGT
>JAJWCP010000006.1 GCA_021617435.1 Pseudomonadota bacterium | reverse complement strand
GCGAGTTTTTATAAAACGAGCTCTACGAAGCAAGACAAGAAGCCGGAGGCTGCTTGCACCAAAGATTATTATGAGTTTTATTCACATAACGGGACGTAGTTCAGCCTGGTAGAGCGCTTGCATGGGGTGCAAGAAGCCGGAGGTTCAAATCCTCTCGTCCCGACCATAAAAAGAGGTTTTTAATAAAACCTCTTTTTTTATATAAATGAGTGCGATATGATACAAATTGATAACATAACATTAATGGTGGCAGGTAAAGAGCTTTTAGACGGCGCTTCTTGTCAAATTGCCGATGGACAAAAAGTGGGGGTTGTCGGCGACAACGGCTGTGGAAAATCCACTCTGTTTAAAGCAATTCTTGGGCAAGTTGAGCCGTTTTTAGGCAAAATTGAAACGCCGAAAAATGCGATTATCGCCTTTGCCGAGCAAGAAATATCCGATACTTCGGTGCCGATTTTGCAATTTGTATTAAGCAAAAACAAACCGTTGATATATTATCGCGAAAAGCTTTTGACGGCAAAAGAAAGCGAGCTTGCCGATATTCACGAGCATTTGCGCTTGTTGGAATCCGATTCGGCAGAAAGCAGGGTCGCCGCCATTTTGCATGGGTTAGGATTTGAACAGCAAGATTTTACCCGCCCGATACATGACTTTTCCGGCGGTTGGCGCATGCGATTGACTTTGGCGGGCGCTTTGTTTCAAAATTCTGATATTTTGTTGCTTGACGAGCCTTCAAACCATCTTGATTGGGAGGCAACGGTCTGGCTTGAAAGTTATTTGAAAAAATATCGCGGTACTTTGTTAATTATCAGCCATGACAAAAGTTTTTTGAACAATAATTGCGAGGCAATTTTAAATTTTGAGCACAAAAAATTGGTGCTGTATCATGGTAATTACCAAACATTTCAAGCAACATACGCGTCAAAGACAGAAAATTTAAAGCGGCAAATTCAAAAAGATGAAGAAAAACGTGCGCATTTACGAGCCTTTGTTGATAGATTCCGTTATAAGGCAAGCAAAGCCAAACAGGCGCAAAGCCGTATTAAAATGATTGAAAAAATGGGCGAGCAGTTACAGTTTGTTCCCGATAAAAAAGATGTGTTTAACTTTCCTGAAACCGACAACTTGCCATCGCCGTATTTGAAGCTTGAAGATGTGGCGGTAGGCTATAACAATGTGCCGGTTTTGAGCAAAGTTAATATGAATTTGGTTGAAAACGAGCGTATCGGATTGCTTGGGCGCAACGGTAACGGTAAATCAACGCTGGCCAAACTTATTTCCGGCGCTTTAAAACCGCTTACCGGGACGGTGTTTAAATCACCAAAACTGAGGGTAGGGTATTTTAATCAAGACCAAAACGAGGCTCTGCCGGCAGATAAAACTCCGGTGGAATATTTAACCGCTTTAATGCCGGATAAAGCTGAAGCCAAGATTCGCACTTATTTGGCCGGATTCGGGCTTGAGGCAGAAAAGGCGATTACTAAAATATCATCGCTTTCGGGAGGTGAAAAAGTGCGGTTGCTCTTGGCGGAAATTTGTTTACCGAAACCGCAGTTGCTGATTTTGGACGAGCCGACCAATCACTTGGACTTAAAAGGGCGCGAGGCTTTGATTGATGCGATTAATCGCTATACCGGTTCAGTAATTTTAATTACGCACGATTTTTATATGCTGCAATGCGTGGCTGATGATTTGTGGATTGTGCGTGATGGCACTTGTAAAAAATATGACGGCGATTTAGAAGATTATCGCAATTTTTTGCTCAATGAAAAAACAGATAAAAATGAGCTGAAACCTAAGCAGAAAGCATGTCCGGTAAAAGAAAAAAAGATGTCTAAAAGCACTTTGCAGGTTAAAATTAAACAAACAGAGACTGCTTTGGACGAACTTTATTGGCAACAACATGATATTGAAGAGCAGCTTGCCGCCGGAGGTAATATTGACTATGCTGAGTTAAATAAAAAACTCGCCGAAGTTAATTATAATATCGGCGAGCAAGAAAAATTATGGGATTTATACGCTTCACAACTCTGATTTTAATCAAAAGCATATGAAAACAATGAGTCGTTTGCGCCAATATGATTGGTGCATAAAGTGTAAATATCGTCCATGGTTAAGTCGCGCAAACAAGTGAGGTCGTCGGTGCAATATTTGTCGCCGTAATAACCATATCCGCGGTGATTGTTGTTGTCCCCATACCAGCCGTCAGTTGAAATATAAGCCAATTTTTTCCACCTGGATATTTGGGGCAAGTTTGAGGATGACAATGTGTAGTATAAAAAGCGACTAGAATGTGATTTCACTAGTAAAAATCTCCTCAAAAAGTTGGTTTTGAAAAGATTTTAGCTCGCGTTTTTTGCAATATTTACGAGACCAGCTTGTGTATAAGTTGCAAAAACCACCCCGCCTTCGGCATCCCTCCATAGAGAGGAGTTTATTGGCGCTGTGTGAAAGTTGTGTAAGGCTCGATGTAAAAAGTTTTCCGCAATGATAATTTTTTAACAAAAGTTCTTGACCTTTGAAAGATGATAGTGTAAACATCACTTCAAGCTATGGAGAGATGGCAGAGCGGTTTAATGCAGCGGTCTTGGAATCGCAGATGGCCAAAGGCCCAAACCGTCGAGGAAAAACACGAAGTGTTTTTGACGGTTTTCATCTTGAAAAGCGGCGTAAGCGAAGATTATTATGGAGAGATGGCAGAGCGGTTTAATGCAGCGGTCTTGAAAACCGTCGTGGGCGCGAGCCCACCGGGAGTTCGAATCTCCCTCTCTCCGCCAATTAAAAAGAGGACGCAGTTCCTCTTTTTTTTTAGTTTTAAAACCGAGAGGTTCTACTAGAATAGAAAAATTATTGCGAGTCGTTTTATGATTTGCGCAAAATTTTTGTTGCAAACAGATGGGCATTTAAGTTAAATAATTGTATTGCTAACAAATATTGAGGTTGAAATGGCTAATAAACTTATTCCGATGGCGATTTGTTATGATTTTGATGGTACGCTCTCTCCGGGGAATATGCAAGAATATGGTTTTGTTAAAAAATTGGGCATTACGCCGGAAGAATTTTGGAATACGGCTAACGGATTGGCAAAGCGAGAAAAAGCCGATGATATTTTGGCATACATGAAAGTGACGATTGACGAATCGCACAAGCGCAATTTGCCGATTACACGTGAAGATTTTATGCAGTACGGCAAAAGCATTAAGCTGTTTAAGGGCGTCGCGGATTGGTTTGACCGCATTAACCGTTATGCAAAAGAGCATGGGGTTAAAATGGAGCATTATATAATTTCATCAGGCTTGAAAGAAATGCTTGAAGGAACGCAGATTGCCGGCAAGTTTACGGAAATTTTTGCCTCGTCGTTTTTGTATGATGAAAACGGAGCGGCAGTGTGGCCGGCGATTGCTTTAAATTATACGTCCAAAACGCAATTTTTGTTCCGTATTAACAAAGGTTGCTTAGATGTTACCGATACTGAAGGGGTTAATCGTCATATTGACAAGGCTTGCCGCCCGATGCCGTTTGAAAATATGATTTACATCGGCGACGGCAGCACCGATATTCCGTGTATGGCAATGCTAAACAAAGCGGGCGGGCATACCTTGGCGGTTTATAAAAACGGCAGTAAAGAGCGGGCGGCACGCCTAAATCGCGACGGTAGGGCGCACATGGCGGCACCGGCGGATTATTCCGAAGGCAAGGCGGTTGACAAGTTTGTTAAAGCGGTAATTGACTGCGTGGTGGCAAACAATAAAATAAAAAATATTCGCGCTTTGTGATATTTGTTGTTAAGAGTGGCAAATGATGCTTGTTTTTTGTAAAAGACGACATATAAGTATTAGCATTGTTGATTTTACGGGTAAAAGAAATGTATAAGTTTATTTGCTTAACAGTAGCTTTGATTGTTTTTTCAGGAGTGGCGTTTGCTTCTGAAACCGAAGGTATGAGTTGGACTGAAAAATCTAAATATAATCTTGCCGAAACATGGAAAAGCGGAACTTATGATTTATATGTTCCGCTGTATGCATGGCATAACCGCTTGGCATACGACCAGGAGCATCTTGATCGCTATAATGAAAATCCGTGGGGTGCGGGGGTAGGCGTTTCGCGTTTTGATACCGATAGTGATTGGCATGCTTTATATGCGATGGCATTTAAAGATTCAAACGGATACGTTGAAACTATGTTCGGCTATGCCTTTTTGAAAAATTGGTATTTCGGGACAAATGATGATTTACGAATCGGCGCCGGTTTTACCGCAGGGCTGACTCAAAGGCATGAGTATTATTATATTCCAGTGCCTTTGCCACTGCCGATGGCCGGTATCGGGTATAAAAGGCTTGATATTCAGGCGGCGTATGTTCCCGGAATTAAAAATGATGGTAACGTGCTGTTTATTTGGACCAAAATCCGCCTTAATTAAAGTTAAAAACTCCGCCAAATTAAAATCGGCGGAGTTTTTGCTTGTGAATTTGTTGCATAAAGCTTTTGAAAGCTAGTTTTAAATTTGCTATCATTTGCCAATAAAATAACAACTCATGGAGTAAACAATGGAACAAAAAAATATTAAAATCGGTAAGTTTGAAATCGGTAACAAGTTGCCGCTTGCAATTATTGCCGGACCATGCCAGATTGAAAGCCGCGAACATGCAATTATGATTGCCGGCAAAATGGTTGAAATTACTAAAAAATTAGGCATTAACTACATCTTTAAGGCCTCGTTTGATAAAGCCAACCGCACCTCAATAAACGGCGCACGCGGAGTCGGACTTGAAGAAGGTATGCGCACTTTTGCGGAAATTAAAAAATTATATCCTGATTTGCCGATTGTAACCGATATTCATGAACGCGAGCAATGTCCGATTGTGGCACAATATGTTGATATGTTGCAAATTCCGGCGTTTTTGTGCCGTCAGACCGATTTGGTGGTTGCCGCTGCTAAAACCGGCAAGGTCGTAAACATTAAAAAAGGTCAGTTTTTGGCTCCTTGGGATGTTAAAAATTTGGTTAAAAAATCGGTTGATTCCGGTAATGATAACGTTTGTATTACCGAACGCGGCACCAGCTTTGGTTATAACACTTTAATTACTGATATGCGCGGCTTGCCGGAAATGGCAAAAGAAACCGGTTGTCCGATTATTTTTGACGCAACTCACTCGGTACAACAGCCCGGAGGCAACGGAGCTTCAACCGGCGGTCAGCGCGAGTATGCTCCGGTTTTGGCGCGCGCCGCGGTTGCCGTCGGGGTTGCCGCCGTGTTTATGGAAACGCATGAAAATCCGGATAAAGCTCTTTCCGATGGTCCGAACACCATTTACTTGAGCGATATGGAACGGGTTATTTCCGAACTTATGGCGTATGATAAAATTACCAAAACCATAATTCACGATTATTAATCAGGTAAAATAAAGCAAACAACGCCTCGCAACAAGAACAAAATGTTTTTTGCAGCGGGGCGTTACAATATAAGGTGCAATATGCAGTTTAGCGATGAAGGATATATTATTAACTTGTTGCGTCACGGCGAAAATTCGCTGATTGTGACAGTGCTTTCATCATTGCACGGTAAGGTGGCAGGTTATGTTTCAGGCGCGTTGAGCAAAAAAAAATTAGGAATATATCAGCTTGGCAATGCCATATCTTTTAACGCGTATGCTCGTTTGGAAGAAAATTTAGCGCAGTTTAGAGGCGTAGAACTGTCAGCTTCTCACGCGGTTAGTTTTATGCAAAATGAAGATAAACTCGCGGTGCTCTCATGCTTTTGCGAGTTGATGAATATTTGCCTGCCTGAAAAAGAAGAACTTGAATTTTTGGGCTTTTATGTTAAGGATTTTATGAACTCGCTTGAGAGTACCGATTGGTTAACTAAATATGCGTTCATTGAATATCATTTGCTAGACTTTTTAGGCATAGGACTTGATTTAAGCGAGTGCGCCGCTACCGGAACAACGCAAAATTTAGAATTTGTTTCGCCCAAAAGCGGCAAAGCGGTGTGCTTGGAAGCAGGGCTTCCATATAAGGATAAATTATATAAATTTCCACACTTTATTGTGGATAAAAACTATAAAGCCAGTCGCGAGGAAGTGGCTGAGTTGCTTGAGATGACGGCATTTTTCCTCAATAAAAACTTTTTTCAGCTCCATGGCTTGAAATTTCCGAACAATCGTGCTAATTTGCCCCATATTTTGAATTTTTTGAAAGACTAAGAATAAAATGGCGGAATCAGAAGAAAAAATTAAAGACGTGCAGCTCAAAGAAGAACTCAGTAAACGATATTTGTCTTATGCTATGTCTACCATTGTTGCCCGCTCGCTGCCTGATGTGCGCGATGGCTTAAAGCCGGTGCACCGCCGCTTGCTTTATGCCATGCGGCAGTTGCATCTTGACCCGAAAACCGGCTATAAAAAATGCGCCAGAGTGGTCGGCGATGTTATCGGTAAATATCACCCGCACGGCGATACCGCCGTTTATGGCGCGATGGTGCGCTTGGCGCAAGATTTTTCCGTGCGCTATCCGTTGGTTGACGGGCAGGGCAACTTTGGCAATATTGACGGTGACGGCGCCGCCGCCATGCGTTATACTGAAGCCCGCTTAACCGAATTTGCCATGGCGATGATGGAAGGCTTAAATGAAGACGCGGTTGATTTTGCCGATACTTATGACGGCGAAGAAAATGAGCCGATGGTTATGCCTTCTATGGTTCCTAACCTTTTGTGCAACGGTTCTTCCGGTATTGCCGTCGGTATGGCGACCAATATTCCTCCGCATAATTTGAGCGAAGTTTGCGACGCGCTTTTGTATATGATTGAAAAGCCTGATTGCGACGACGAATCTTTGGTCAGACGCCTTAAAGGGCCTGATTTTCCGACCGGCGGCGTGATTGTTGACCCGTTTGCCAGCATTGTTGAAACCTATAAGCAAGGTAAGGGAGCCTTTCGTATCAGAGCCAAATGGCAAAAAGAAGAGCTTTCGCACGGACAGTATCAAATTGTGGTAACGGAAATTCCGTATCAGGTTATTAAGTCAAAATTGATTGAAAAAATCGCGCAGCTATTAACCGAAAAGAAAGTCCCGCTGCTTGCCGATGTTCGCGATGAATCGGCGCAAGACGTGCGTATTGTGTTAGAGCCTAAAAACCGCACAGTTGACGCCGCGCTCTTGATGGAGCATCTGTTTAAGCAAACCGAACTTGAGTCTAAGTTTAATATGAATATGAACGTGCTTGACAGTGACGGCACGCCGCGGGTTATGAGCATCAGCGAAGTTCTGCGCGCCTTTTTGAATCATCGCCACGTTGTTTTGCAGCGCCGCACTCAGCATCGGCTTGCAAAAATTTTAGCGCGGCTTGAAATTTTATCAGGTTATTTAATTGCTTATTTGAACCTTGATGAAATTATCCGTATTATTCGCGAAGAAGATGATTCTAAAGCCGTGATGATGAAGGAGTTTAACCTCACTGATAATCAGGCGGAAGCAATTTTGAATATGAAACTGAGGAGTTTGCGTAAGCTTGAAGAGCATGAAATCAAGGCAGAATTTGACGAACTGACCGCTGAAAAAGAAACCTTGCAAGACTTGCTCGCCGATGAATCTAAACGTTGGCAGGCTTTGGCGGAAGAAATTAAGCAAATTAAAGAAAAATTCGGTAAAAAAACAGCGTTGGGACGTCGCCGCACCGAGTTTGCGGAGGTTTCAGCCGATATTGAAATGCCGATTGAAGTGATGGTTGAAAAAGAGCCGATTACGGTTATTCTATCGGAAAAAGGCTGGATTCGCAGCCTGAAAGGTTATGCCGATTTGCATGAAGAATTTAAGTTCAAAGACGATGATTCGCTGCGCTTTGCCATTCATGCTCAAACTACCGATAAAATTATTTTACTTGATACCGCCGGCAAGTTCTTTACCTTGCAGGCGTCGGATATTCCGAGCGGCAGAGGCTTTGGGCAACCAGTCAGATTGATGATAGATTTGAGTAACAATGACAATATTTGCGCTATGTTTGTGTTTGAGCCGAAAGCAAGTTATATTATAGCCTCCAACACCGGTCACGGATTTGTGGTTGATGAAAACCACATTTTGGCGCAAACCCGCAACGGTCGCAAAATTATGAATTTGGCGGACGGCGAGGTTACCGCATTTTGCAAGCAAATTACCGGCGATATGGTGGCAGTAGTCGGCGAAAATCGCAAGCTGTTAATCTTTAAGCTTGAAGAAATTCCGACTATGGCGCGCGGCCGCGGCGTTGCGTTGCAAAAATATAAGGATAAAGACTGCCGGATGACGGATATCCAAAACTTTAAGGAAGAAGACGGCTTTCAGTATAACCGTTCCGGCGGGGTGGCGGTTGAAAAAGACCTGCTCACCTGGCTTGGGCACCGCGCGCAAGTCGGCAAGTTGGTGCCGTTCGGTTTTCCGAAGTCTAATACCTTTTTTAAGGAATAAGGTAAAAACCGCTTATTTGAGCGGTTTTTTTATAGCCTTTATCATCGCTTTAGAGTAACCGGCAATGGCGCCAACGCTTAAAACTCCGATGATAGCAAGAATGCCGAGCATTTCCACCATAGACCGACCAGCATTCACAATCTTGTCATTATCGGGCTTGACCCGATAATCCAGGTTGGACAAATTAGCTACTTGGTTTGACCTGGACTCTCCGATCAAGTCGGAGAGTGACAAGGAAGAGGTGAACACCTCTCTTACGTCGGAGCATGACAGAGTGTGGTGTAAAAAGCGGCTAAAATCTGATTTCATAATAGAAAATCCTCTCAAAAAGTTAAACTAAAGAGGATTTTAGCTCGCGTTTTTTTTTTGCAATATTTACGAGTCCAAAGCTGTGCATAAGTTGTATAACTGTTTTTAATTCTTGAGTTGGGGTGGAATATGGTATATTTTGACTGAAAATAAAGTATGTATAGGGTTGAAATGACTGATTTTAATGAACAAAAATCTATCGGTGGCAATATTTGGCAGCGCACTAAATTTGATGAGCGGTTGGCGGAAGCCTTAATGCAACAAACCGGTATGCCGTATATTGTTGCCGGAATTTTGGCATCGCGCGGGATTACTCCGCAAAACGCGGAAAGTTTTTTGTATCCGAAATTGCAAACTTTAATGCCGAATCCTTCTTGCTTAAAAGATATGGATATTGCCGCCAAGCGTTTGGCGCAAGCGGTTATGAATAATGAAAAAATCGGGATTATCGGCGATTATGACGTTGACGGAGCAACTTCAAGCGCAGTTTTGCGGCGTTTTTTAGAGTTTTTCGGGTTGCAAGTTAAAGTGCACATTCCGGACAGAGAAGAGGGGTACGGGCCGAGCAATCAAGCTTTTGCAGAATTTGCCGCGGAAAACATCAAACTGGTGGTGACTACCGATTGCGGCACTACCGCTTTTGAGGTTTTGGATAAGGCTGCCGCAGACGGTTTTGATGTTATTGTGCTTGACCACCACGAGGCGGAAGTCAGACTGCCGAAAATTTTGGCGGTGGTTAATCCTAAACGCTTAGATGAAAATAACGATTATCCGTATTTGAAGTATATGGCGGCGGTCGGCGTTGTGTATATGACGATTGTGGCAATTAACCGCGAGCTGCGCCAAAGCGGATTTTATAATACGCATCAGGCGCCTGATTTATTGAAATGGCTTGATATGGTGGCACTTGGCACGGTGTGCGATGTGGTGCCGCTGTTGGGGCTTAACCGCGCGTATGTTAAACAAGGTTTGAAAGTTATGGCGCAACGCCAAAATTTGGGTATTAAAGCCTTGCTTGATTCCGCTTCATTGGCTGAGGCGCCGTCGGCGTTTCATTTAGGTTATGTGTTGGGACCGCGTATTAATGCCGGCGGACGGGTAGGCGATGCCTCGGTCGGTAACAATCTGTTATGTACTGATGACGCGGTTATTGCGCAAAAACTGGCGGATAATTTAAACAAATTTAACGCGGAGCGTAAGGATATTGAGAGCTATGTACTGCTTAATGCCATAGAAATGCTTGAGGGAAAACCGCAAGAATATCCGATGGCGTTTGTGGCAGGGCATGACTGGCATCAGGGGGTTATCGGTATTGTAGCCGGAAAGCTTAAAGAGCGTTATAATGTTCCGGCGTTTGTAATGTCGGTTGAAGCCGATGAAGTTAAAGGCTCGGCGCGCTCCATTCAGGGCGTTGATTTGGGAGCGCTGATTATGTCAGCCAAAGAAAAAGGCATTTTAACCAAAGGCGGCGGGCATATTATGGCGGCAGGATTTTCGCTCTCAGAAGATAAAATTGCAGAGTTTAAAAATTTTGCCGGCGAATATATTGCCAAAACTTTGGGCGGGGAGGAGCTTGCTCCGGTGATTGAGGTTGACGGCGTGGTCAGCTTAAACGGCGCAAACTTAG
Organism: Pseudomonadota bacterium; assembly: GCA_021617435.1. Lineage (GTDB taxonomy): Bacteria > Pseudomonadota > Alphaproteobacteria > RF32 > CAG-239 > CAAFZY01. The sequence goes on along the minus strand of JAJWCP010000006.1, from coordinate 13,496 downwards.
ATTTGGCAGAAAAACTGCAAACATTAGAACCGTTCGGGGCAGGCAATCCGGAGCCGAAAATAATGATTGAAAACGTTAAAATCGTGCGTCCGGCGATTATCGGTAGCGGGCATGTCAAATGTGTTTTGGGTTCAGATACCGGCGGCAGCTTAAAGGCAATTGCTTTCAGGTGCGCCGATACCGCAGTCGGCAATGCGTTGCTTAACGCCAAAGGCGAAAGGTTTAACGTGGTCGGTGTTTTGCATAAAGACACATGGCAAGGAAATTCATCCGCTCAATTTATTATTGAAGATATTGCGGCGGCGTAAAAGGCATAAAAAACGGCGGTAAATTTTGTGTTGCCGCCGTTTGGGTTTCAGCTTATTTCATAAGTTTTAAAAAGCGTTGATAGGTAAAATATTCGCCAAGTTCAAACAACCCGAAAATTAAAATATACAGGCCTAAAATGGTGCTGATGGTTATTGCGCCGATGGCAGGATACATAATAATCAAAAAGCCGAAGAATATGCCTAAAATGCCAAGGCTCAAGCTCCATGTCCACGGAAGTTGCAAGCGTTTTAAGCGATAAGCGCTAACCAGCTGCGCGGCGCCGACTGCCATTGACCACACGGCAAAAATTATCGGCAGAGTGGCGGCGGTAACGCCAAGGTTGCCGACCAAAATGGCGCCGATAATTATGTCAATAATTCCGGTAAACATATACCAGCCGGATTCAAAATTGACTGATGTTGCAATATAGCCGATGCCGATAACAATTAAGGCAACGCCGATATACAGGCTCAGCGCCATCAGGCTTACCATCGGGTTTATCCAAACGTAAATGCCGAGCGCAACGGTTAAGATTCCGGCAAGCAAGTGCCATATTCCCACACAGCAGGCGGGCTTGTTTTGAGTGTTAAATTCAACCATTTCTTTCTCCTTTGAAAATGTTCTGATAATAATTTAGTATTTTGAAAAGTGTTTTTCCAGTGCCGACATAGTCTAAAGGCGAGATTAAAAATTATAAATCCGCAATTATTTTTAAGGCGGATAGTTTTTAACAAAGGAGGAAGTTTATGAATAAAAAAATTTTAGCATTAACAGCGGCGTTATTAATCGGCGTATCCGGCGCGGCAATGGCAAAGTGCGATTGCGAAGGCTGCATGGGTAAAAATATGATGCGAAATGCCGGCGGATTTGTGCAGGGCGATATGCAAATTTCAACCGTTAAAGAGGCTATGGATATGAAAGACGACGCTATGGTCAGCTTAAAAGGCAACATTGAAAAACAGATTAAAAAAGACAAATATATGTTCAAAGACGCCACCGGCAGCATGGTGGTTGAAATTGATAAAAAAGTTTGGAACGGGCAGACCGTTTCACCGGCTGATACCGTTATTTTAACCGGTGAAATTGATAAAGATTTTGATAAAGCAAAGCTTGAAGTTGATACCTTAACCAAGGTAAATAAATAACAAAACACCCCTGAAAGAACTTGTTCTTTCAGGGATGAAATATGAAAAAAGCCGGATTTTTCCGGCTTTTAGGTTTTTTTAAGATGTTTTAATTTTGCGGGTTATATTGGTAAGGGTCGGCTTTTTCTTTGCCGTGATATACATCAGAGGCTTCGTCAAAGCGTTCGCCTAAACGAGATTTTAATTTACCGGCGCTGCCTTCGGTGTCGGAAATTTGTTTAGAAATTTCAGTTCCGGTGTCAGTGGTGTAGCCTTTAATCCAATTCCACTGATTTTCAGGGGTGATGCCATAGCCGAACCACATAATTAACACAGCAACGCCGATTAAGCCGATTAAATAAATTATAGCCTTCATTTTAAGCTCCCATAAATTATTAAAGATGAACCTAATATAACCGCAATAACTTAATAACTATTTAATACGTTTTATGAAAAAATATTTTCCGGCGTGTAGCCGCCAAAGCGAAAACTTTCAGCGTTTAAATAGCGATAATTACGCTCAAGTTTATTGATTTTTTGCATATCGTTTTCATCTAAAGTTAAATTAAGCGCCGCTAAATTTTCGCGCAGGTGATTTTCATGCACTGATTTAGGGATAACCACTATGCCGCGCTGCATAAGCCATGCCAAAATTACTTGCACCGATGTTGTGTTTAAGCGGGCGGCAATTTCGCTAATGGTTTTATCTTCCAAAAGTTTGGGCTCGTTTTTGCGTTTGAGCGCATCTGTGCGGTCAGGCGAACCCAGCGGCGAATAGGCCGTCATCACAATCAGATTTTTGTTGCAAAAATCTAAGAGCTCCGTTTGCTGCAAATAGGGGTGGCATTCCACCTGATTTACCGCCGGTGCAATACTGCCGTTGTCAAGTAAACGCTGCAGATTTTTTACCCCAAAATTGGAAACGCCGATAGCTTTAACCAAACCGGAATTATATGCTTTTTCCATCTCTGCCCAAGTTACTTCAAGCGGAAGCTCTGAGAGGAGAATCATATCGGTCTCAGAAGTCGGCATATCGGTGTTTTTACGTTGCGCAATCGGCCAGTGCATAAGCCATAAGTCCAGATATTCGCACTGCAAATCATGCAGAGTTTGTTTTAAGGCGGGCAACACGTCTTTAGGGGCGTGCGAATCGTTCCATAATTTGGAAGTTATGAACAAGTCTTCACGCTTTAGGTTATCTTCCTTAAAAGCATCATGAAAAGCTTGTCCGATTTCAGCCTGATTGCCGTAAATTGAGGCGCAGTCAAAATGGGTGTAGCCGAGCTTTAACGCCCAGCGTATGGCACTGTAAACCTCACCGGCGCCGGATTTCCAAGTTCCGAGTCCGATAAGCGGAATTTTTGCTTCCATGTTTAGTTTTGCATATTTCATGTTTATCTCCTTGTTGATTGGTGTGTATTTTATATAATAGGCGTTTGGAGCGATTAAAGAGCCGGAGATTTGTGTATTCGTTGATGATTATATAAAATTCTGCTTGCATAAATAATAAACATATACTAAAGTTTAGTCTGTATTATACGAACAGAAAAATACAGTGTTTTAAATTTTTATAAAGGATATTCGGTATGAAAAAAACTTTATTGCTTGCTGGCGTTGCCAGTGTATTTGCTTTTAATGCCAACGCAGTTGAATTGCTTCCGTATGTTGGTCTTGATTATAACTATTCAATGCTTCATCATGATGAAGCTGTTGTCGTCGGTGAAGATATTGACGCCAACCTTATTAAAGACGGCGTTATGGCCGGACAAGCTCATTCGGCATCTGTTGTTTTGGGTACCAAAGTTACCCCTTACGCAGGTGTTGAAGCTTTTTATCAGCTTTCCAAAAAAGAACACAAAGTTGATGATCGCTCACAAATTCAGGCTTATGGTGCTGATGTTTTGGGTTACTTACCGCTCGGCTGCTATGGCGAATATGAGGTTTTGGCTTCTGCCGGTTTGGGTCAGTACACCGCAAAATATAACAAAGATCAGGACAGCGGTTTAGGTTATCGTTTGGGCGCAGGTTTGCAGTACAACGTTACCGACAACTGGGCTGTTCGCGCTATGTACCGCCATGTATGGGTAGACAAGAGCATTCTCAACTGCATCAATGAATTTTCATTGGGTGTAAGATATTCTTTCTAAGAGTATAACTCATACTTAAATAAAAAATCCGGAATTACCAGTTCCGGATTTTTTATTGCTTGTTTTCTTTATAAAATTACATTATCTTTAAAAACAGTTTTTAACTTACCATGGAGATATAAAATGCGTTTGTCTTATGCCGTGCTCGGCGCCGCTTTGGGTTTTGCTCCGCTTTGTGAAGCAGCAAGCGTCAGCGAGAGTAAAAATTTAGAAATAAGTATTTACAATAATAATCTGGCGTTGGTTAAAGATACCCGCGATGTTCATTTGCAAAAGGGCGCCAACAATGTGGCCTTTGAAGGTGTTGCAGCGCAAATTAAGCCGGAGAGCGTTTTGTTTGCGGGCGATGGTATCAGCGTTAAAGAATATAATTATGATTATGACTTACTCACCAACCAAAACATTATTGAAAAATCGGTCGGAAAAACGGTTAAAACCGTTATTCAGAATCCGACCACAGGCGAAAATATTTTTGATAAAGCCAGAATCATAAGCGCTAACGGCGGTATGCCGGTTTTAGAATTTTCATACGGAATTGAGCCGCAGTTTGACGGACGTTTGGTGTTTGAAAATCTGCCGGAAAATTTGCATAACAAACCAACGTTAGCGGCTAACATCACCAGTGTTTCAGACGGTGTGCATGAATTGATGCTGGCATATTTAACCGGCGGAATTTCATGGAAGACCAATTATGTTGCCAATGTCAATGGCGCTGATACGCTGGACTTAAACGGGTGGGTTGCCATTAACAACCGTTCGGGCATTGATTATAAAGATGCCAAAGTGCAGCTGATTGCCGGTGATGTTAATCAGGTTTATGACGGAGGTGCCGCTCGTCCGATGTATGCAACCCGTATGATGGCGAAAGCTATGGTTAATGATGCAGTCGCATTAGAAGCCGCAGGAGCTGCTCCGCAGCAAATCAGCGGTTATCAGCTTTATACATTGCCGGATAAAACCGACATTAAAGATAACCAAACCAAGCAGGTTATTTTGATTGAAAAAAACAAGGTTAAATACGCTAAAGAAGGGCGCTTGTATTCGGCTTTATATCTTGGTGGCGATTATCAGTCTTCATTTGAAAAACTTCATCCTGATATGTATTACATTATGAAAAATACCGATGAAGATAATTTAGGTTTGCCTCTGCCTGCCGGCGTGGTTCGTTTTTATGAAAACGATGATAACGGCAGTATGCAGTTCATCGGTGAAAACTCAATCGGGCATATTGCCAAGGGTGAAAAAATTGAGCTGAATTTGGGTAGTTTCTTTAATATTTTTGCAGACGGGAAAGTACTAAAAATAAACAAAGTTTCGGAGAAAAAAATTGCCGATATTGTGAATGGTTGCCGCAAAGCGACAATCGTACGCAATTATGACGCTGAAGTTACATTTAACAACGGCGGAAAAACGGCAGAGAGAATCATCTTTAAGCAGAGTATTAATCAAAACAGCAAGGTTATTTCTGAAAGCATTAAAGGCAACTTAAAAGATGTGAATAACTACGAATGGGTGATTAATTTGGCCGCTGATTCAGAGGCTAAACTCACCTTTACCGTACAAACCACATCTGATGAGCGTTTGTGCCAATAGTTTTTTGTAAATGGCATAAAAAAACACTCCTGAATGTTTGTTCGGGAGTGTTTTGCATATAAGCAACGCTTATATTATATATCTTATTTCTTGCTGGTTTTTGAAGCGCTTTTAGTAGCAACTTTTTTAGCAGAGGCACTTGAAGAAGCGCATGCTTTTTTGCAAGAAGATTTTTTGCTGCATTTTGAAATTTGTTCCACAGCCATAGACCAGAACTTTTCATCTTGTCCGGACGGGCAACCGGCATTCTGCCACAAATAATAAGCGGCTTCGCGAATGCAGTTTTCATTACAATTTGACATTTATAATATCTCCATAAATAAGTTTTCAACAAAATCAATATATAATCGTTTTTTTAATCAGTCAACAAGAAATAACACGAAAATTTACAGATATTTTTTGTGATTACGCAATTAATGCCTTTACAGATAAAAAATAGTCTTTTATAGTGTGAAACAAGTATTATTTTGGTCATATCATATATGGAGGTTTAATGGAAAACTTATTATCAAAAGAAGAAATGGAAGCTGTTATTAACGGAGACCATGGCAATGTGTTTGCCGTACTCGGTATTCACCGCGACAAGGGCTCAAAAAACGTGTTTATAAGAGCGTATCTGCCCAATACAAACTCAGTGGAATTGTTAGATGAAAATAATAATTCTTTGGGTGCGATGACCAAACTTGACAATCGCGGATTTTATCAAATTAATTTGGGCGCGATTGAAAACTTTAAATACAAGTTCAAAATTACCAATGACCAAAACAATGTGTATATCAAAGAAGACACTTACCGCTTTTTGCCGACTATCGGCGATATTGATGAGTATTTGTTTGCGGAAGGCAATCACCACGATATTTATAAAAAACTCGGCGCGCACGTTATGGAAATGGATGGCGTGAAAGGCGTGGGTTTTGCCGTGTGGGCGCCGAATGCCAAACGAGTTTCGGTGGTAGGTAACTTTAATAACTGGGACGGTCGTGTTGATGTTATGCGCAAACATTTAAATTGCGGAATATGGGATATTTTTATTCCGGAAATCGGCGAAGGCGAAGTTTATAAATATGAAATCAAAACATGGGAAAATTATATTTTATGCAAGTCGGATCCGGTAGGCTTTTATGCTGAAAAGCGTCCTAAGACGGCGTCAGTTGTTTATGATTTGAATCATTATACCTGGGGCGATTCAGAATGGATGAATTACAGAGAATCATATAACAGTTTTGATAAGCCGATTTCAATTTATGAAGTGCATTTGGGTTCATGGCGCCGCAAAGGCGATAACGGCGAAGAGTATTTGACTTATCGTGAGTTTGCCGACAGATTGGTGCCGTATGTGGTAAATATGGGTTTTACTCATGTTGAATTTTTGCCGCTGTGCGAACATCCGCTTGACGCATCTTGGGGATATCAGGTAACCGGCTTGTTTGCGCCGACTTCACGGTTCGGAACACCTGATGACTTCAGATACATGATTGATAAATTTCATCAGGCTAATATCGGCGTGATTATGGACTGGGTTCCGGCGCACTTCCCGAAAGACGCGCACGGCTTGGTTGAGTTTGACGGCACGCACTTGTATGAACATGCCGACCCGCGGAAAGGCGAGCATAAAGATTGGGGCACTAAAATTTATAATTACGGACGTACGGAAGTTTGCAATATTTTGTGCGCCAGCGCTTTATATTGGATGAAAGAATATCATATTGACGGTTTGCGTGTTGATGCGGTGGCCTCAATGCTTTATTTGGATTATTCGCGTAAACCGGGTGAATGGATACCAAATCAATACGGCGGTAATGAAAATTTGGAAGCAATCGCCTTTTTACGCAAGATGAACGAGCTTGTTTACGGTGAAAATAAAGGCGTGATGACTTGCGCGGAAGAATCCACCGCATGGCCGATGGTTTCACGTCCGACCTCAATGGGCGGTTTGGGCTTTGGCTACAAGTGGAATATGGGTTGGATGAATGATACTTTGCGTTATATCAGCCATGAGCCGATACACCGCAAATATCATCACGGATTGCTGACTTTCGGATTGCTTTACGCGTTTAATGAAAACTTTATTTTACCGATTTCACACGATGAAGTGGTGCACGGCAAAGGCTCTATGCTTGGTAAAATGCCAGGGGACGAATGGCAAAAATTTGCTAATCTGCGCGCTTATTACGGCTTTATGTGGACTCACCCCGGTAAAAAACTTTTGTTTATGGGGTGTGAATTCGGGCAAGATTGGGAGTGGAACGCGGAAGAGAGTTTGCGTTGGCATTTGTTGCAATATCCGATGTATAAAGGTTTGCAAAACTGCGTGCGCGATTTGAACTTAATGTATAAAGGCAATGCTCCGCTGTTTGAAGAAGACTTTGACTATAAAGGCTTTGAGTGGATTAACCACTCTGATTGCGATGATAGCGTGATTTCATTTATTCGTAAAGCGCATAACTCTGATGATTATTTGATAGTTATTTGTAATTTTACGCCGGTGGTTCGCAACAATTATCGCATTGGTGTTAATGAAGGCTGTCGCTATCAAGAAATTTTTAACAGCGACGATACCAACTATTGGGGCAGCGGGGTTAAAAATGAAGGCTTTATGCAGGCAGAATTTAAGGGTTGGGATATGAAGCCGTTTTCAATGGAAGTTACGTTGCCACCGCTTTCAACCATAGTTATTAAACCGATAAGAGGTTAGGAGGCTTAAATGGTGGCGGTTAAAATCAGTTCAGGGAAAGATTATCCTCTTGGGGCGACTTATGACGGAAACGGCGTTAATTTCGCGCTGTTTTCCGCTAACGCCGAAAAAGTTGAACTTTGTCTGTTTGATAAAACCGGCACAAAAGAGCTTACCCGCGTTACCATTACTGAAAATGAACACAATATTTGGCATGTTTATTTGCAAGGAATAGAACCGGGGCAGGTGTACGGATATCGTGTTTATGGTCCGTACAAACCAACGGAAGGCAAACGTTTTAATCCGCATAAATTGTTGCTTGACCCGTATGCGCGTAAAGTTATCGGCGAACTGATTTGGCATAAGGCGATTTTCGGGTATGATTTAGACAGTCCCAATACCGATTTATCATTTTCAACTTTAGACAGCGCTCCATATGTGCCCAAGTCGGTGGTGGTGGCCAATAATTTTGATTGGCAAGATGATAAGCGACCGGATTTTGCTTTTAATGAAAGCATTATTTATGAGTTGCATGTTAAAGGCTATACCATGTTGCATCCGCGGATAGAAAATAAGTGCCGCGGAAAATTTTCGGGACTTGCTTCAAAAAGTATAATCAACTACCTGAAATGGCTTGGTATAACCTCGTTGGAAATTTTGCCGGTTCAGGCTTTTTTCGGCAATAAAATCGGACGTGAAACTCGCAATTATTGGGGCTATGAATCGTTGCTGTTTTTTGCCCCGGAGCCATCATACTTATCTGCCGGCGAAATTGATGAGTTTAAGTCTATGGTGCAAAAACTTCATGCCAACGGGTTAGAAGTTTTGCTTGATGTGGTGTATAATCATACCGGCGAGGGTAATCAGTTCGGACCGACGCTTTGTTATCGCGGTATTGATAATGAAAGCTATTACACCTTAGATAAAAACAATAAGCGCTTTTATTATGACAGTACAGGGTGCGGCGCCTCATTTAATTTGCAAAACCCGAATGTGTTGACACTGGTTATGGACTCAATGCGCTATTGGGTAAATGAAATGCATGTTGATGGTTTTAGGCTTGATTTAGCAACATCGCTCAGCCGTGTTAATACGGAGTTTACGCAAAATAGCGGCTTTTTATTGGCAGCACGTCAAGATGAAACTTTGCGGCAGGTTAAATTGATTGCCGAGCCATGGGATGTAGGTATGGGCGGTTATCAAATCGGAGCGTTTCCGGCCGGTTGGGCAGAATGGAATGACCGCTTCCGCGATGTGATACGGCGTTTTTGGCGCGGCGATGAGCGACAAGTCGGCGAGTTTGCCAGCCGTGTTGCCGGCTCAAGCGACATATTCGGATATTATAACCGTAATTTGTGCAGCAGCGTAAATTTCGTGACCGCGCATGACGGATTTAATCTGCGCGATTTGGTCAGCTATAATCAAAAACATAATGAAGCCAATGCCGAAAACAATCGTGATGGCAGCGATGCCAATTGGAGTTGGAACTCGGGGTTGGAAGGAAACACTGAGGATGTTAAAGTTAATGAAAAGCGTTTGTTGCGGGCTAAGGCGTTGCTTGCCACGCTGATGTTTTCATTTGGAATTCCGATGCTGTTTGCCGGCGATGAGTTTGCCAATACTCAGTTTGGTAATAACAATCCGTACTGTCAGGATAATGTTATTAATTGGTTGGTATGGGAAGCAATCAGCTTAAAAGACCGTAAGTTAGTACGTTATGTGCGCAGGCTAATCGCTTTGCGTAAACACTTAAATATTTTTAAGCGCAATCAATTTTTCAGCGGCAAGAGTATCGGTCGCAGCTATTTTAAAGATTTGGCGTGGTATACCGAACATGGCAACGAGTTTACCTCCGCAGATTGGAACACGGCAGAGCGTAAAGCGTTAGCTTATGCGGTTTATGGTAAAGGTAAATTGTTGTTTGTGATTTTTAATGCCAACGATAAATCGCTTGAGTGGAAGTTGCCGCTGCTTAAAAAAACAAAAAAATGGAAAGTGCTGTCCGACAGCTCTGGAAAACTGAAAAATAAAGAAAATGTTGATGCCGGTGAAGTTATAAACGTTCCGGCGTGGTCGGTAACGGCAATAGAAGTCAGTATTTAATATGCTTTGTGAGGAACTATGAGCGATAAATTAAATTTATTGGCAGATAAACTGGGTATTGCCAGATATTTTTCCGATGCGGGAATGCGCAAACGCGAATATATAGTCAATGATGATGTTATAAAGTTTTTTTGCAAAGAATACGGCTATAAAGCTGATACGGAAGAAGATGTTAAAAACTCGCTTGTGAGGCTTGATAATGTTGCATGGAAAAAAACTTTGCCGGCTATAATTATTTTGCGTCAAACAGATATGTCCTTTTATGCGGTGCTGACCGCAACTCAATTAAGTCAAAAAATAACTTTGAGTATACAAACAGGGCAAGAACTTAATTTTGATGCGGCTGAAAGCGCTGAGCAAAAAGAATTTAACGGTAAAGAATACCGTAAAGTTAAAATTACATTGCGCGATTGCTTACCGTACGGGTATTATAATTTGCAAATGAAGTACAGGGACGGTATTGCTAAAGCCGTTTTGGCGGTGGTGCCGGATAAATGCTATACCACGGACGTGATTGAAAGCGGAAAATTATGGGGATACAGCTTACAGCTTTATGCCTTAAAAAGCAAGCATAACTGGGGGGTCGGCGATTTTGGCGATTTGAAAACATTTGTTGATATGTGCGCTAAAAGCGGCGCCGATATTATCGGTCTTAATCCACTTAATGTTTTGTTTCATGATTATCCGGAAAACGCCAGCCCGTATTCATCAGTCAGCAGGTTGTTTTTAAATCCGATTTATATTGACGTTACGGCAGTGCCCGAATTTGAAAAGTGCGATAATGATTTGTTGCGGGCAGAAATTGCAAAAGTAAAAAATACGGACTTAATTGACTATACTGCGGTATATAATCTTAAAATAAAAGTGCTGAAAAATTTGTTTGCATACTTAAAGCAAAATAAAAATTATGCGCGACAGTTTGCTGATTTTAAACAAGAAAAAGCGACGGAATTGGATTTGTTTGCCGCATTTCAGGCTTTATACAGCGAGCAGTCAAAAACCGTTTGGGGTGGTTGGCAAGCTTGGAGTAAAGAATTGCAAAATCCGGCGTCGCTTGCGGTGGCAAAGTTTAAAGCAACGCATCAAGAGCAAATTGAGTTTTTTAAGTTTTTACAATTTGAAGCGGACAGGCAACTAAAAGCGGTTTATGATGAGGTTAAAAAATGCGGTCTTAAAATCGGGCTTTACCGCGATTTACCGGTCGGAGTGTGTAAAGACAGCGCTGAGCTGTGGGCAGACAGATATGTGTTTATGGAAAAATCGGGCGCCGGCGCTCCGCCTGACGCGTTTTTTACGCTCGGGCAAAAATGGTGTTTGGGCGCGTTTAATCCGTATGAACTTAAGAACAGGGCTTATGAACCGTATCTTAAAATTTTGCGAGCAAACATGGCTTATGCCGGTGCTTTGCGAATTGATCATGTTATGGGATTGATGCGTCTGTTTATGATACCGGACGATAAACAAAACGGCACCTACATTTATTATAACTTTGATGATATGTTGGGTCTTTTGGCGTTGGAGAGTTATTTGCACAAATGCGCGGTGGTCGGCGAGAGTATCGGCAATGTGCCGGACGGATTTTTGGACAAGCTCAAAGCACATAATATTTACTCAATCAGCGTGTTATGGTCGGAGCGTTGGAACGGCGGGTACGGCGATTTTAAGATGTCTTCCGATTATCCTGCCAATGTTTTTGTTTCAGTCGGAACTCATGATATGCAACCGCTTAAAATGTGGTGGTTCGGATATGATATTGAACTTAAACGCAAACTTAATATGATTGATGACAATGAGCGCATAGCTTCATATAAATTGCGTGAAGGTGACCGATATAAACTTTTGGCGGCGCTTGATTTTAATCAGGTTTGGCCGCAAGATAAGCTCCGTAAAGCCGATTATTTATATGGCGAAGGATATCCGGAAGGTGTTGAAGAAGCAGTGCATAAGCTTTTGGCCAAAACTCCGTGCAAAGTTGTTATGTTGCAGCTTGAAGATGTTTTTGAAGTGGCGGAATTGCAAAATCTGCCGGGGACTGACCGTGAAACGTATCCGAACTGGCGGCATCGTTTGCCGATAGATTTGGAAGATATGGAAAAGTCTGAGGCGTATTGGCGCAATATTAACGCAGTTAAAAGCGCGCGATAATTTTTACTTTTTATGTAGGTAACGGATTATGCCGTACAAGGTGTTTATGTCTTGTTCGGTTAAGTTGGTGCGGGTAAAAATATTGCGCAGATTGCGGAGCAGAGTAGGGCGCTTTTCTTCATCTTGCAGATTTTTAAAATCTTGCAGTTCATGCTCTAAAAAAGCAAAAAAGTTAGTTAGCTGCTCTTTGCTTGCAAGGCGGGTGGCGTTAGTGACAAATTGCGCTTCCGGCACGTTGATAATGCTTTTATACCATTCATACCCGACCAATAGCACGGCTTGCGATAAATTAAGCGAGCAGTGTTTGGGTTTGAGCGGAATTTCAATAACGGCATCAGCGATTGATACGTCATCATTTTCAAGTCCGGTGCGTTCGGGGCCGAACATAATGCCGCAGTTGTTGCCGGAGTTAAGCAGGTTGTGCACCGGCTTCATAACTGTTTCAGCCGTATAAATGGTTTTTATTTGATTGCGGCGGCGGGCGGTGGTAGCGTATATGGCATTTAAGTCGGCAATCGCGTCTTGTACGGAAGCATATACAGCGGCGTTTTGCAAAATTTCATCAGCGCCGGAAGAAGCGGTAATTGCCTTAGCGGAAAGATGATTTTCACGCGGGGTTACAAGGCGTAAATGAGTTAAACCGCAATTCATCATGGCGCGAGCTGTCATGCCGATGTTTTCGGCAAGTTGCGGGCACACTAAAATAATCGCCGGTTGCGAATTGAATAATATTGTCATATTTTTAGTCGGTTCCTAAAATATCCATGGAGTTAAACAAAACATTGTTAAAGTCAAGCTCGGTATAATTTTCCATAATATTATAAACATTCATAAACATCAAGCTTAGCGGGTCTTGAGCCGTGCTGTTGGTGACATCGTCTAAGCTCTGGTGCAGGGTGTTTTTATAATCGGACGCCATATTTTTAACTTTGTTGTCATAAGAGGCCGGAATTTTGTAGCCCATTTTGCGTAAATGGTTGAGCATAACAATCATATTATGGCGGTTTACTTCCGGAGCTATCATTTCTTGTCCCATAGCGGTGGTGTAGGTGGTACCTTCGCCGATGTAATTTAATTTGCCATGCTGACCGCTTCCTCTCCAGGTACGAACTCCGCTGCGGTCGCGGGCGCGAGCCCACGGATCAACCGGAAGAATATTGCCGCCGGTGGGGCCGTTGCCGTATACCGGAGCATTAACCACGTCGGCGCCGTTGGTTCCGTTGCCGGCAGTGTCGCCAAAATAGCCGTCATTGGGTTTCGGAGGCTGAACCGTCCACGGATTGGCCGGAAGCTGCGCCCAAGCAACGCTTGCGGTAAATACAATTCCTAAAATTGCAGATAGGCGGAAAATTTTTAACATGGCGCTCTCCTTAGTCAAACTTTTTCAAATTAGTTATATAC
>JAJWCP010000111.1 GCA_021617435.1 Pseudomonadota bacterium | reverse complement strand
GTTTTGCAAAAATATATTTGCATTTTTTCAGCAAAGATGTTATAAGAAGTATATAGCTTGATATAAGGAGTACTCAGATGGTTGTTATTATCACATCAGCACCGATAAATGCCCTGACGGCAGCTTTAAATTATCGCCGCGGCGGCGGTGGGTACAGACCTATTCGTAATAAGAAAAAAGATAAAAAAGAGCCTGAATATAAGTTTGATTACCCTGAAAGCAAATACTGGCAAGAGGTTGCTTCACGCGATTCTAAGATTGAAGAAAAAACTAAAGATAAAGAGGCTTTGGTTGCTCAGGGTATTGTAAGAGAAGACGATAATCATAGTGCGGGTGATGAATTTTACAGCTCTTATTCTAATTGTTTCCGCTTATATTATATTGATAAAAATAATTCGGAACAATCTAAGCAGTTGCGCTATGAGTCTATTTATACCACCTTTGCTGATTATGCTTTCGGTGGAAATAAACAAATCACTAATAGAAAAGTTAATGAATATTACCCTGATGGAAAAATAAAGTTTTCAGCCACGCCGGAAGCTTATCGCGAATATGATAAAGAAGGCAAGCCGTATAAGGGGGAGTTTTACTCCTACTATGGAAAAGAAGCGACCTCCAAAGTTGAGCATTTGCGTATTTATGAAGACGGCAAAGAGGTTGAGTATCATCATTATGATAAAAACGGCAAAGAAGATACGGAAAGTTATTTGAAAAAACAAAATCGCCGTGAAAAAACAAGTAAAATTATTCAAAGCGTTAAGTCAGTTTTCAGCAAAAGCAGGTAAAATTTTATGCAAATAAGCAAAAAAAAGACTTGTTTTAAAAAAATAATGATGTATTAGTATATTCACTTGCGTTACCGGATTGTAGTTCAGCCTGGTAGAACGCTTCGTTCGGGACGAAGAGGTCGCTGGTTCGAGTCCAGTCAATCCGACCAAGTAAATAAGGCTCACCTTTAAAGGTGAGCTTTTGTGTATCTGCTTTTTTTAAGGAAGTTTTCATGCTTAATATCGGGGCACATTTGTCATCTTCTAAAGGTTTTGCCAATATGGGCAAAGATGCGGTGAAAATCGGGGCGAATACGTTTCAATTTTTTACCCGCAATCCGCAAGGTGGTAAAGCTAAAGAAATTAATCCGGCAGATGTTGCGGAATTTTTGGCGTTGGCGCGGCAGCATAATTTTGTGAAAATGGTGGCGCATGCGCCGTATACGCTTAATCCGTGCTCAGATAATCCGGCAACGCGCGAGTTTGCGGAAATGGTGTTTGTTGATGACTTAAAACGTATGGAATATGTGCCGCATAATTATTACAACTTTCATCCCGGAAGTCATGTCGGTCAAGGGGTTGAAGCCGGTATAGATATGATAGCGGCGTTGCTTGACAAGGTTTTAACCAAAGAACAAACCACAATGGTTTTACTTGAAACGATGTCAGGCAAAGGCTCAGAGGTTGGCGCTAAATTTGAAGAATTGCAACAGATTATTTCGCGAGTAAAATTGTCTGAAAAGCTTGGAGTTTGTTTAGATACCTGCCATGTCTATTCCGCAGGATATGATATTGTTGGTAACCTTGACGGGGTTTTGACCGAATTTGATGACATTATCGGGCTTGATAAACTTAAAGCCATACATCTTAATGACAGCAAAATGCCGTTTGCGAGTCATAAGGACCGGCATGAAAAAATCGGGCAGGGAACAATCGGGCTAAATGCGATTGTGCGAATCATCAATCATGAAAATTTAAAGGAGCTTCCGTTTATTTTGGAAACTCCCAATGATTTGACCGGATGGGCGCAAGAGATTAAGCTGTTACGCGCGGCAACGTTTTAATCTTAATTAATAAACCGGAAAACGGCGGCATAGTGCAATCATTTCATCGGCAGTTGATTTAATTGTTGCTTCGGCGTCGCCTTGTGCCAGGGCGTCAATAACATTACCGATAGCATTGCCGATAAGCATAAATTCCGCCTCGCCGAATCCGCGGGTGGTGCCGGCAGGAGTGCCTAATCTGATGCCGGAAGTAACTTTGGGGGGCATCGGATCATACGGAATTGCATTTTTGTTGCAGGTGATATGAGCTTTTTCAAGCGCTGCCGCCACTACATCGCCGGTTAAACCTTTGGGGCGCAAGTCAACCAATAATAAGTGAGTGTCAGTTCCTCCCGAAACTAAATTTAAGCCGCGTTTTTTGAGCGTTTCTCCCAAAATTTTGGCATTGTTGATAACATCGCGGGCGTAAAGCTTGAATGAATGGCTTAAAGCCTCATTAAAGCAAACGGCTTTACCGGCAATAACGTGCATTAACGGGCCGCCTTGAGTTCCGGGGAATACGGCGGAATTAATTTTTTTGGCGATGTCGGCGTTGTTGGTTAATATCATGCCGCCGCGCGGACCGCGCAGGGTTTTGTGAGTGGTGGTGGTAACAACATCTGCCCATTGCAGCGGGTTATGGTGAACTCCGCCGGCGACTAAACCGGCAAAATGCGCCATGTCGGTCATAAAGTAAGCTCCGACTCGGTCGGCAATTTCACGAAAGCGAGCAAAATTAATTTGCCGCGGATAAGCTGAGCCGCCGGCAATAATGAGTTTGGGTTTGTAGTCAAGAGCCAAGCACTCAACTTCATCATAATCAATTAAGCCAGTGTCTTCACGCACGCCGTATTGCACGGAGTTAAGCCATTTGCCGGAAAATGAAACTTTGGCGCCGTGGGTTAAGTGTCCGCCGGCATCAAGACTCATACCTAAAATAGTGTCATGAGGTTGCAGCAATGCCACATAAACGGCAGTATTGGCTTGAGAGCCCGAATGGGGCTGCACATTGGCAAATTCAGCGTTAAACAAACGTTTAGCGCGGTCTATGGCAAGGGTTTCAACAATGTCGGCGTTTTTACAACCGTGATAATAGCGGTGATTGGGATAGCCTTCAGCGTATTTATTGGTCAAAACCGAACCTTGCGCCTCCATAACGGCTTTTGAAACATAATTTTCAGAGGCGATAAGCTCAATTTGTTCAAGTTGGCGCTTTTGTTCTTGCGCGATGGCGTTAAAAATATCAGGGTCTTCATTTTGCAGATTCTGAGTAAAATCCATAACGATTATTCTCCTTTATCTAATTTATCCAAACGTTGCTGATGGCGTCCTCCTTCAAATGAGGCGTTTAGAAATATGTTGCAATATTCAATAACTTCAGGAACGGTCATGGTTCTGCCGCCAAAAACAATGATGTTGGCGTTGTTGTGCTGTTTGGCTTTTTCGGCAACAAACTTGTTATAAAGCAACGCGGCGCGAATCCCTTTATGGCGGTTGGCGGCAATAGAAATTCCGACTCCGGTGCCGCAAATTAAAATGCCCAAGTCAGCTTTTTTTGTTAAGATATATTCAGCCATTTTATCGGCATAATCAGGGTAATCAACCGAGCTTGTGCTGTCAGTTCCAAGGTCTATGAGCTTTTGCCCGTGTTCGGCAAAGTGTTTGACAAGAGCTTGTTTCATTTCAAATCCGCCGTGGTCGGATGCTATTGCGATGTTCATATTTAATCTCCCGTAAGTTTGTTATGCACAGTAGACTATAAAATTGCATTTAAAAAAAGACTTTTTTTGCACATATGCAAAAAAAATGCCTTTTTTATAAAAAAACTATTGACGCGGGCAAAAATATTTGTATATATGTAAATCACCAATGAGTTTGGTACTGTGGTATGGCCGGTTGGCAGAATGGCTCATGCAGAGGACTGCAAATCCTTTTATATCGGTTCAATTCCGGTACCGGCCTCCATGTTATTCCGACTTAGCTCAGCGGTAGAGCAATCGGCTGTTAACCGATCGGTCATCTGTTCGAATCAGATAGTCGGAGCCAAAATAAACCTCGCGAAAGCGAGGTTTTTTTGTGCTCCCAAGTATCTGTGGAACAGATGACCGAAGGTCATCGTTCGGAGCGGGTAGTTGGTGAGCGCAAGCTTTTAAAGCTTTCACTAACTGCGCGTCGGTCACTTGTTTTGTAAGCTCGCTGCGGTCGCTGTCGCTTTCCTAGCTCGCGAACAAAACTACGCCTCTTGCGGTAAAAACAGCCGTTACTTCGGCTGTTTTTATCCTTGAGCGCCGACACGGCGGTTCAATCCCTTGAGTTTAAAAATAAAAAACTCTCCGAAGTGGAGAGTTTTTAATGGTGCTCGGGGACGGGATTGAACCGCCGACACGAGGATTTTCAGTCCTCTGCTCTACCAACTGAGCTACCCGAGCGTCATTGACGAATTGTCTTATAATAGATATTTTTATAATTGTCC
>JAJWCP010000110.1 GCA_021617435.1 Pseudomonadota bacterium | reverse complement strand
CAGAATATAAATTAAAAAATATGAGCTTTTTGCATTCAGATGAAGAAGTTAAATCTGTCATAGAGGTTAAGATTGATGACTTTTTAGATATTTTGCTTAAACATAAAAATGAAATTATGGTTAACGAAATGATTTTGGATAAAACTACCCGATTGGGGCAATATACTCAAGGCGTAACTTTAACGGCGGATAGAATAATTCCGGATTATTATAATGATAAAAGCATTTTTGAAAAAATTTTATCAGTTAAAGCCTTAATGGAATGATTAGAACAGTTTGATGAGGGCGAAGCTGCCGATAAGCAAAATTAAAAACAGCACGGAAAGCCAGCCTAAGTTTTTTTCAATAAACACTTTCATCGGAGCGCCGTATTTTTTAAGCAACCATGCTACCAAAAAGAATCTGATGCCGCGGGCTAATACGGAAGCAATGGTGAAAATAAACAAGTCAAGATGAACTACGCCGCTCGCGATGGTGATGATTTTATACGGGAAAGGCGTGATTCCGGCGCCGAACACAATCCATGCGCCGTAAAGATGGTAGTAATTTTCAAATTCTTTAAATTGATTTAGCGCGTTGTACATTTCAAGCAGCGGTTTGGCGATTAAGTCAAAAAAGCAACTGCCGATAATATAGCCGAAGTAGCCGCCGATAACGCTGGCAAAAGTGGCAAGGCCGGCAATTCTCCATGCTTTTTGCGGGGTGGCGAGCACCATCGGAATAATCATTACATCAGGCGGAATCGGAAAAAACGAGCTTTCGGCAAAGGCGACCAAAAACAAAAACAACATGGCGTGGTCTTTGGCTGAAAGCGATAACATGGTGTCATAAGTTTTATGAATGAGTTTTTGAATGCTGTTCATTAGTTCTTCCGCAAAATTCAGTTCTGTACTGATTTATGTTTATGCGGCAAAAATTTGCTTTTGGCAACAGCTTATTTGTTTTATGCAGAAATTACTCCGTAAATTTGCTTTGCAGTAGTGTATTGATAATTTGTTTTTTATTCATAACAGAGGTTTTTCGCTTAATGGCGTGAGAGTTTTCAATCAACCATGCCGGCGGAATGACGGTTAAATAAATTTGCGGGCATTGATATTGGCATAAAACGGAATTAATACTTTGCCAGGTATGCAAATCGGCGTTAAAATGTTGCGGAAAATCAAAGATTACAATATCAGGCTTTATTTCAGGGGCATATTTTAAAAGCTGATATAAATTGTTGGTGCTGAAAACCATAAAGCCGAGCGGCTCAAGATAGTCGGCATAAGATACGTTGTGCCACGGAGTTTGTTCATAAATAAATATTTTGCCCAGCGAATCCATTTTAACCTCGTGATTGTTATTTGAGGTAAAATATAATTGCGTTTGGCAAAAATAAAAGCGGCGGACTATTGGTTATTTTGTTTTAAATAAGCAAGATAAGTGTTGTCAAGCAACATGGCGATAGTCATGGGACCGACGCCCCCCGGAACTGGAGTGATGAAAGAAGCATGTTTTTTTGCCTCGTTAAAATCAACATCGCCGCATAAACACCCTTCTTTATGATTAATGCCGACATCAATGATTACGGCGCCATCTTTAATCCATTCTCCTTTTACCATTTCAGGGCAGCCACAGGCGGCAACCACAATATCAGATTGTTTAACTAATTCAGGCAAATTGGCGGTTTTGGAGTGGGCAACGGTAACTGTGCAATCTTGCTGCAATAACAGTATAGCAACCGGTTTGCCGACAATTCGGGAGCGCCCGATAACCAAAGCCTGCTTACCTTTAAGCGGAACCTCCGTAGTGCTGATAAGGCGCATAATTCCTTTGGGGGTGGCGGCGATTACGGCATCGGGCGAGCCGTTTTGCAACAAGCCGATGTTATAGGGGTGAAAACCGTCAACATCTTTCAGCGGGTTAATGCTTTCTAAAATTTCGGCTTCATTTAAGTGGTTAGGCAACGGGAGCTGTACCAAAATTCCGTTAACGGCGGCATCGCGGTTAAGCGCGGCAATCTGCCGTAAAATTTCTTTTTGGGTGCAGTCTTCCGGAAAGCTGTATAGGCATGATGAAATTCCGGCCTCGCTCGCGGCTTTTTGTTTGTTGCGAACGTACAAAGTGCTGGCGGGGTTGTTCCCCACCTGAATAACCGCCAATACCGGAGCGGACGGCAGTTGTTTGACTTTTTCACGCAGTTCTTGCCGGAACTGAGCGGCAATTTGTTTTCCGTTGATGATAACAGCTGTCATTTATTCCTCCGATAATTGTTGCAAAGCGCCGGTTAAATCTGATGGCGCGGTGATGGCAAGTTTTTTCCACCGGTCAAGCTCTCCGCTGATAATTTGAATTGATGATTTGGCGATTTTAAGCTTTTTAGCTAAAAAAGCAATCAGTTCTTTGTTGGCTTTGCCTTTTTCAGGCACGGAGATAACTCCGATTTTTAAGAACATCTCATTCTGAGCATTGGTAATAATACCTCCGCTTCGGCACAAAGAAGAGTTAGGGGTTAACCTAACTCTTAAAATGTAGCCTTCAGATGTTTTATCAAAAAATGTCAACGCTTATAAAACCATTTCACGCAATACATAAATTAAGCGAGCTACAAAGAACAACGCCAACAATAAAATAAACGGAGATACGTCAAAATCAGCAAACGGCGGAATTTTGGCTCTGATTTTTTTGTAAACCGGTTCGGTTAACATCTTTAAAATGTCCATGAATTTTTGTGCATAGGCGTTGGTGATGGTTAAAATTTTGAAGTGAATGAGCCAGAATAAAATAACCTCAACCACAACTACCTTAAAGTAAAGGTCAATAATTAAAGCCAAAGTATCAAAGAAAGGGATTAAAAGCATACCCATTATGTTTCTCCTAAAAAAAGTTAGCGTTCAAGATTTTTGCCTAAATTAACAGACTTTCGTTTACTCAGTATGTCGTACTTTATACGAAATGAATTTTTACGTCCAGATAATTCTTGCAATTTATCAGAGATATTTTGCAAGCGATTAATACGCTCTTCATCGGCCATGTCGTGAGCAAGCTGATATTCTTGCGCAACATAAGCCTGATCCTCTTCGGTCATGTGGTCTAAAATCACATCAAACAAAAAGTCGCGATAACCGAGCTCGTCTTCATCGTCATAATAAAGAAAATCAAGCCCGATACGCTGTTTTTGCTCTTTGGTGAAGGTGTGTCCGATGGGAGCTTTTTCAAGCGCTTTAAAATATTTGTAAACCGGAACGGCGCGTTGATATTCATCACGCGTGATTTCAACATCGGGTTCGTTGCGGGTGCGTTCTTTAATGGATGCGCGCATTTCACGCAAGCGGGTGAGCTTGTAATGAAGCTTTTTATATTCTTCCTGTGCTTGAGGACTGCGGCAGTTGGCAAGCAATCCTAAACAAACCATAAGTTCTGCCTCTCGTTGGTGCGTAACTTCCAAAAAGTTGTTGCGCTCGCTTAAATCTTTTTCCGAAACATAGCCATCGTTCATGTTTTTCAAAATTTCAGAACTTTCATTGAGCCAACGAAAATATTCTTGTGATGAAGAGGTTTCGCTGTTGATGGTTTCAATACTGATAGCCTCTTTTAATCCCATTTCATCAAAAAATTTGGCAGTTTCCGCCACGCCGTTGTTTTCAATGTTTTTAACCACCTGCATGCGCAGTTCATCGGCGGTCGGCTTGCTGTTGCCGAGTTTGATTTTTCGGTCGCTCGGGGCAAAAATGGTTTCACGCGTGGCTTGGCGCAGTTGCTGTTCGTTTAAATTTTCAGCCGCACGCAGCGCGCGTTTGATGATTTCAGATTCGTTGCCTTTTTGCGAGGCATCATTTTGAAGAGGATTTCGGTTTCTTACTTCAGCCATAAGGGTTCTCCATAACTAAATTTATTTATCTTCAAAAATAATTTTGCCGCGTTCGGACCATATAATTTTATCAATAACCCAATCGCTTATCTGTTCAATTTTTTCAAGTTCAATGCCCATGGCTAAACCGGCATGACCGATAAACAAGGTTTCGTCATCGCTCAAGTCGCTATCGGCATCACCAATAAAGCATAATTCTTTAACCAGCTCCAAACAGGTGCGGCGGTCTTTAAGCTTTTTGTGCCCATTTAATATTTGATTTTCAGAAATCGGTTCAAATAATATGTGCGGTTATTTAATGCCGTATTTGGCGGCTGCGTCACGAATAAACTTTAATTCTTCTCGGTCAAAATGATTGTCAATGTTGGCCAAAAAAGCCAAGGCTTTTAAGAAAATGGTTTTCTGCTCTTCATTTAATTTGAGCACATATTCAT
>JAJWCP010000109.1 GCA_021617435.1 Pseudomonadota bacterium | reverse complement strand
ATATATTACCAATATCAATTTAGCAAATTCTGCCGATTTGTTTGTTAATTTCCGCGTAAAGTTCGTCATCTCCGGTGCGTTTTGCAGCCTTTAGCGCTTTTTCGGCATAATCTTTTGCTTTTTTGGCATGATTAAATTTGTGCTCAATCAAAGCTAAATTGACATAATCTGATACCAAACCCGCATCGCGGCGGCAAGCGCTTTCAAGCGCGGCGGAGCGGCAAAACATTTTTTTTGCCTCTATTAATTTTTTCTGCCGCAAATAAATCATGCCTAAAAAGCTGTAAATATCCGCAACATAAAATCCGGTCGGATATTTTTTAGTCAGCCTTAAAACTTCTACACAGCGTTTTTGCGCAACATCAAGCCTATTTTGCGCAAACAACGCCTGAATTTCCAAAAACGCCGCGTCAAAATAAGCCGTATGGTTTTTGGTTTGCTCATAAACTTTTTGCGCTGCCAACGCATATTCCAACGATTCGGCATATTTTTTTTGTCTAAAAGCCGCCATTGCCATAATTTCCGCGCTCTGTCCCTCGCCCGCGGCGTTTCGGCATTGCTTGTGCATATTAAGCGCTTTTTCCGCATAGCGGAGCGCCATGGCAAGCTTGCCGCGCATCAAAAACAACAACGCCTGCTGATTAATAATCTCCGCCTCTGATTTTACAAAACCCGCCTGACTGAAAATTTGGCGGCTTTGCTTAAAAAAGTCCGCGGCTTCATCAAAGCGATTTTGCCCCGCCATCAGCATTCCTTTAGCTGCCAAAGCTTTAGCTTCTCCATTTTTTCCGCCGATTTTAACGGCAATATTACCGGCAGTTTCAAACATCATCTGCGAAACATCGCTGATAGCGCACGCCCGATAAATTTCACCGGCGGTAAAATACACTTCCGATTCGCTATAATAACAACGACAGCGCTTAAAAACACTGCCAGCTTTGCCAAGTAATTTTACTGCCGCCTCCATATCTGACTTATAAACCGCGAGCTTTGCCGTAAGTAGCCAAAACTCCGCCTTAGCTATTGCACTAAGATTTGATGCCTTAATTTTATTTAAAGTTTTTTCAAGCGCCGCATAATCAAACCTAACAGCTTGAAAATGCGCCGACAATAATAATAGGTCATTATTATCCGGCATAACTTTCAAGATGTCGCTAAGTTTTTTTCGCGCTTTATCCGGCGCAAAATGCGCCAACACTCCCAAGCCGAGCGCTTTATTTTTACCGGTAATGTAATCTACCAACAACGAACCGTCGCTTGCTTGCAAAGCTGCAAACATTTTCTTAATTTCCACCTTAGAGCAACCGAGCAACATATTTGCCGCCCGCATCAGCACATAGTCTGAAAACAAAATCAACGACTCGTTTTTTTGCCGCAGTTTCGTAAGCGATTGCAACAACATCGCGCGATAAAAAGCTTTTTTAAGCCTCCGCATATAACAAAACCACACCCCCGCGCCAAATAAAAGCGCGCCTGCTAAAATCAATAGCTCAAAATATTTCATAAACATTTACACTAAATTAGTTTTTGCTCGTTATTATCCCCATAATATACAACAAAAAAGCTTTTACAAAAGGATTTTTTAAAAATGTCCATCACAAAATTAACTCCCGAACAACTTTACAAAAAGTGCGACACCTCGCAATTTGACTTCAACTCCACCGCTGACCTGCAAGAGCGCCTTTCCGCATTAGGACAAGACCGAGCCCTCAGCGCCGTTGAGCTCGGCATTAACATTAAGTCAAAAGGCTACAATTTGTTTTGTTTCGGTCCTGAAGGCACCGGTAAAATGAGTTTGGTTAAGCGCATTTTGGAAAAAGAATCAAAATTGCGCCCCACCCCTTGCGATTGGGCTTATGTATACAATTTTGAGGAACCGCACAAGCCTATAGCCATCAGCTTTGCCGCCGGTAAAGCCGTAGAGTTTGCCAAAGATACCGATGAATTAATTACCAATTTAAGCGCGGCGATTCCCGCCATTATAGACAGCGACGAATATAAAGCCGCCGTTGAAATCATTAAACAAAAATACAAAGGCAAAAAAGAAGACTATATCAAAATTTTGCAAAAAAAAGCCAAAGGCAAAAGCGTATCATTGCTACACATGCCGGTAGGTTTGGTGGTTGCTCCGGTCAAAGAGGGCGAAGTTTTAAGTCCGGAAGCTTTTGACCAACTCACCGATGAGGAAAAACAAAAAATCACTGATGACTTAAACGCCATGCAGGCTGAAATTGAAAACACCGCGCAAGACTTGCCGCAATGGGAAGAAAAGCAACGTGATGAAATTGACCGCTTGCGTGAAAAATTGGCAAGAAACATCATCAGTTCCCCGGTTGACGAGCTCCGTAAAAAGTACAAACAATACAAACCGGCCTCTGAATTTTTAAAATCTATCCAGAAAAACATTCTTGAAAACATTGATGATTTTATGCCTTCAGCTGAAAAGCCGACCGTCGGTTCTGAAGAAGACCCGCTCTCTCAACTGTTACTGCGTATGAATAAAAACGAAGAAGATAAATTTGCCAAATTTAAGGTTAACGTAATTGTTAAAAATACGCCCGATTCAGGCGCGCCTATCGTATTGCTTGACCATCCGACGCAAGGCAATTTGGTCGGCAAAGTGGAGCGTATTCAGCAATACGGCGCCCTGCTTACTGACTTTACCTTAATTAAAGCCGGAGCTTTGCATCAGGCTAATGGCGGATTTTTATTGATTGATGCCCGCAAATTGTTATTGCAACCATTTTCTTGGGATTCGCTAAAGCGTGCTTTAGCCTCTAAATCAATTAAAATTGAAACTCCGGGCGATGAAACCAGCTTTACAACCATCTCGCTTGACCCGATGCCGATTCCTCTTGACGTTAAAGTTATTTTGACCGGCGATGAAGAATTATATGAGCTGTTAAGCGAACGCGACCCCGATTTTTCTGATTACTTTAAGGTAGAGGCTGATTTCGGCGTGGTAATGGATCGCACCCCCGAAAATGAGGAAGAATACGCCAAACTCATCGGCTCGCTCTCTAAAAAGAAAAATTTACGCTCCTTAAACAAGCAGGCGGTCGGCAAAGTTATTGAATATGCCTCTCGTTTGGCTGACGATTCGGAAAAACTGACCGCGCACATTTCCTCAATCGGCGACTTGTTGCGTGAGGCTGATTATTGGGCGCGCAAATCCAACTCCAAGCAAATCGGTAAAAATCATATTATGCAGGCGATTGAAGCGCAAATTTACCGCAGCGACCGCATTAACAAAGCCATGCTTGAGCAAATTGACAAAGGTACCATTTTAATGGACGTTAAAGGCGAGCGCGTAGGACAAATCAACGGTCTTGTTGTTTATAACTTCTCGCGCAATTCATTTGGCAAACCGGCGCGTATTACCACTCAGGTCAGAATGGGCAACGGCGAATTTGTTGACATTGAGCGTGAAATTGAAA
Organism: Pseudomonadota bacterium; assembly: GCA_021617435.1. GTDB lineage: Bacteria > Pseudomonadota > Alphaproteobacteria > RF32 > CAG-239 > CAAFZY01. Next base: position 865 of record JAJWCP010000109.1, on the reverse strand, counting down.
TGAGCGGTCCGATTCACACCAAAGGAGTGCTGATTTTGCAGGCTCTGTTATCCAACCGCTTTGCCAAGCACAAACCGCTTTCCTTATCGGCTTCTATCGTGTTTGAGCAATCATACGGCGGCGTTGACGGCGACAGCGCGTCTTCAACCGAATATTACTGCCTGCTTTCCGCCATTGCCAATCTGCCGATAAAGCAAAATATTGCCGTAACCGGTTCCATTAACCAGTTTGGCGAAATTCAGCCTATCGGCGGCGTCAACGAAAAAATTGAAGGTTTTTATGAGGTTTGCAAATATAACGGCTTAACCGGTACGCAAGGCGTTATTATTCCGCGTACCAACATCAGCAACTTAATGCTCAAAGAGGAAATTGTTACCGCGGTTGAAAACGGCATGTTCCATATTTACGCTGTTGACACGGTTGATGACGGCATTGAAATTTTAACCGGTAAAAAAGCCGGCAAACCCGACAAAAACGGACAATACCCGAAAGGAACGGTCAACTATCTGGTGGCGCAGAATCTGGAAGATTATTATCAGTGCTATGTACGCTACGCCCAAGAAACTCATGGATGTTTAAACAATTAATCAGCCTACCATAAAAAAAGATAAACCCCGTTTATTTTTGATAAAAGGGGTTTATTTTTTAAGGTTACAAGCAGGAACTGATTTAATGTTCTGCTTTTGTAAATTCAAAATTATTCACGATTTTTGCGTTTTTTGTCACCGGAGCAAAAATATGCCGTGAGAAACGCTATCAAAATTGCCCAAAGCATAAATATAAAAATTTTATCATAATTAAAAAGTAATATAATTATAACCCGTATTGCCAAAAAAGCAAGATAAATATTTATATTGACTAAAAA
>JAJWCP010000108.1 GCA_021617435.1 Pseudomonadota bacterium | reverse complement strand
GCGGCGCAAGCTTGCGCTCACCAACTACCCGCTCCGAACCGATGGCTTCTTCAGCGTCGTTAAGACCCTAAATACAGCAAAAGGCCGCCATAAAGGCGACCTTTTGCTGTATTGGTGATCCCAACGGGACTCGAACCCATATTACCACCGTGAAAGGGTGATGTCCTAACCATTAGACGATGGGACCATCTAAAGACAAAGGCATATATAAAGGTATTTTTACTTCAGGTCAAGAACTTTTTTCAGTTTTTTTAATTTTTTTATTTTACTTCATCAGTCGCCGCAATAATTTTATTGGTTGCCGCCACAATTTCACTCACATGAACTAACTTAACCCCCTTATCCGGCAAAGTTTTAAGCCAATCTTTAAGCGCCAAATATGTTTGACTTTTCGGATGCCCTATTGCCACGGCAAATCCTTTTTTGCGGGCAATTTTTTCGGTTTTTTCAAGTTGCCTCATAATATAAGCATAATCATTTTCATTATCTAAAAACACATCGCGAGCCGCATAATCAACTCCGTCAACTTCAGCCAACTCTTTACCTTTTGATTTTGCCGTGGTTTTAGAATCCAAAAAGAACATACCGCGCTGCTTTAAAATCTTCATCACATATCCCAAACGCTCTTTATCTTCGGTAAACTTGCTACCCATATGATTGTTTATTCCGCTGACTTTAATATTATTAAATTTGGCAAGCATATCTTCAAAGCGCTTTTCAATTTGCTCTTCCGACATATCCGTCATTAAAGTATCAGGCGCCAAATCGGCCTTAACCTTCGGTTCCATAGGCGCGTGAATCATAATTTCATGACCGGCAGATTCGGCATTTGCCGCAAACTTATCCAAAGTTTGCCCGTAAGTTAAAAACGATGAAGTAAGCGGTGCTTTAAGTGATATTATATCCAACGTGCGCTTGCGGTTAATCCCCATATCATCAATCACCACCGCGATTAACGGCTTATCCGTGCTGATTTTATCGGCAATCACCCGCGCTTCTGCCGCTTTTTCAGACTCAAGCGGAGCCTCGTGCTCGTCTGCTCCCTGCTCTGCCGCCATATTTTCGCCCCCTGCGACAACTTCAGGCACCGCCTCTTGCGCTTCCGGTTCTTCTTCCAAAGCTTCTGTATCGGCGGCAAAATATTCGTGATGCAAAATAAAATCACCGATATCGTCATTTGCTGCGGAGCTTGCCGATTCGCTCGGTTCTGCCAACGGAATATCAATCAGAACTGGTTGCGGTTCACTCGGCTGCGGCGTGAACTTCACGTAACCGACCAACAATCCTGCCACAAAAATGCACAAAACGAGCAAAGCCCTAAAAGCCATTGCAAAAAACGGCTTCAGGACTTTGTAATTATGCTCGCGTTGAATAGTCACAGCTTATTAGTCCCGTTTTCTTAATGTCGGGAAAGCAATAACATCACGAATTGTTTCCGCACCGGTCAGGAAAATGGCCAAACGGTCAATACCCATACCCATACCGCCTGACGGAGGGAATCCGTTTTCAAGCGCGGTCACATAATCCTCATCAAGCATTTGCGCCTCATCATCACCGGCTTCACGCGCGGCAACCTGAGCTTCAAAACGCTCTCTCTGTTCTAACGGATTTGAAAGCTCCGAATAAGCGCAACCCATTTCCATACCGGCGATGTATGCGTCAAAGTGTTCAACCAAGCGCGGATTGTTGCGGTGAGTTTTTGCCAGCGGCGAAACATCGCGCGGCATATCCATAACCAAAATCGGGTCAATTAAGTTTGCCTCAACCTTCTGGTCAAAAACTTCTTGCACCACCTTGCCCCAAGATGTGCATTCCGAAGCATCAACACCGGCTGATTTTGCCATTGCCTGCGCCTCTTCCAAGGTGTTAGCCTGCATTAAGTCAATACCGGCATATTCTTTAACCAAATCAACAATAGATTTGCGGGCAAACGGCTTGCTCAAATCAATTTCATGACCGGCAAAATTAACCACCGTCGTGCCTAAAACCGATTTTGCCACATAAGCGAGCAAATCCGGAATTAAATCAGCCATGGTATTATAATCGGCATACGCCTGATAAGCTTCCAAACCGGTAAATTCCGGATTGTGGCTTTTATCAATACCCTCGTTACGGAAGTTGCGACCGATTTCAAACACGCGGTCAAAACCGCCTACCACCAAACGCTTTAAGTAAAGTTCCGGAGCAATACGCAAATATAAGTCCATATCCAAAGCGTTATGATGCGTAATAAACGGCTTAGCGTTAGCGCCGCCCATAATCGGGTGCAACATCGGAGTTTCAACTTCCAAAAAGCCGTGTTCTTCAAAATAACGGCGCACTGCTGAGGTAATCTGGCAACGCTTTTTGAAAATTTCGCGGCTGTCGTCATTCATAATAAAGTCAACATAGCGCTGACGATAACGCGCTTCAACATCAGTCAGACCATGGAATTTTTCCGGCAACGGCTGTAATGACTTTGCAATAATGTCAAACTTTTCGGCGGCAACCGAGAGCTCACCGCGCGGAGTGCGGCGCACATATCCGGTAACACCGATAATATCACCGACATCTAAACATTTAAGGCGTTCCAAATCAGCTTCCGGCAAATGATTTTTATGACAGAAAACCTGAATCTTACCGGTACAATCTTTCAAATCAATAAACATACCGCTGTTGCGAACAGCCATGGCGCGGCCGGCAATGGTAACTCTGTCTTCAGTATCGGCGCCGGTTTCCAAATCTTTATATTTTTCTTGCAAATCAGCGGCGAATGCGTTGGGTTCAAACTTGTACGGATACGGATTATACCCTTTTTCCTGCAAAGTCTTTAACTTTGCCAATCTGGATTCACGATGAATATTTGTTTCTGTTGACATTTTTTTTCCTAATAAAATTTAACTTGCAAACCACGATTATAAACGGAAGATTTTATTTTTCAACTGCTTTTACGAAAAAAAACGCTATTTTTTGCCAATTTAACAAAAAAGATTGACAAGCCTTAAAAAAGAACTAAACTAGAACAAATCAAACTTTACCATGAGGTTTATATGCTTACTGAAAAACAATATAAGCTGTTGTTATTTATTAACAAAATCACTAAAGAAACCGGCTGTCCCCCCTCGTTTGAAGAGATGAAAGATGCCATCGGCTTAAAGTCAAAGTCAGGGATTCACTCTTTAATCAACGCACTTGAAGAGCGTGAATTTATCCGCAAACTTCCGCACAAAGCCCGCGCGCTTGAGGTTATCCGCATGCCCAAATTTAAGCCCAAGGCCATTTTGGAAGAAGAAAAAAAGCGCGAAACCGCCCTGCAACATGCCGCGGCGCAGATTCCGCTTTACGGCAAAATCGCCGCCGGTACTCCGATTGAGGCTATCGCAAATGAAACGGAAACTCTATCGGTTCCGTACGACATGGTTTCTCGCGGGCAGTTTTACGCACTTAAAATTGAGGGTGATTCTATGAAAGACGCCGGTATCTTAAACGGCGACACTGCCATCATCAAAAAAGCCGACACTGCCAACAACGGCGAAATTGTGGTGGCTTTGGTTGACAATAACGAGGCAACTCTTAAAGTTTTGCAAAAAAAAGGCGCGGAAGTTTGGTTGGTGCCTTGCAACAGCGAGTATGAAACCCGCAAACTTGACGCCCGCCGCGTTAAGGTGCAAGGCATTTTAAGCTCCCTCATCCGCAATTATCATTAATAAAAGGACAAAAGCGGCGTATAATGGTCATAATGATGTTGTTAAAACTCTGCTTGAGGCAGGAGCTGATGCTAACGCTAAAACTAATGAGAATGAAACAGCTTTAATGTTAGCTTTACAACACCAGCATTTTGACACAGCGGAAATTTTACGTTCTTATGGAGCAAAGTAAATTTTCAAGTAAAATACAACAACAAATGTCATTGAAAAAACACCATATAAATTTCCCATCTCGTAGAGACGGTAGCGAAACGCCGACTAACAAGCAGTTATTATAAATCTCTTCCAAACCATAAAGCGCGGCTACCACAATATCCTAAATTACACTTATATGGTCGCTTAAATGTTTTTTCATTAAATAAAGCCGAAAACTCATGACTTATCCAATAGGCATGTGTTTCAGAAGGTAAAAGTGCGTAAATTTCATTAACTTTACTGTCTCTTGTTTTTACCTCATCTTTTTTATTAGCCATATAAGTCCCAAATTTTAACAACTCATATTGCGGGGAAAACATTTTATATTCTTTAGAATCTTCCGCATACAGATGCTTTTGATAAACATGTATCATTTCATGAAAAATAGATTCATAATCATACCAATTCATATTTTTTTGTAAAAAATCATGTCTCAATCTAATACTTGAGCCATCATTTTTAGTGGAACAGGCTGAGTTTTCATCATTTTTGAAAATTACCTCAGGTTTTGTAACTTTGTAAACTTCGCAAAATGAATTAATAAATTTATTAAT
>JAJWCP010000107.1 GCA_021617435.1 Pseudomonadota bacterium | reverse complement strand
ATGCTATACCATAAATAATAAAAATTAACTCAATAGGATAGCGCTGATGAGAAAAACTTTTCTCTTTATGGATACCGTAGTCAACAAGGTTGACTCCAAAGGCAGGGTTTCATTACCGGCTGATTATCGCGCTATTGTTAAAGAACTTAACTCCGAAATTGTTTGTTATCGCAGCCTTACCGCTCCTTGCATTGAGGGCTGTGTTGAAGATTTGCTGGAAAAGCTCGCCGCTGAAATTGAAACGGCGACCGACTTTTTTTCACAAACTCAGGACGATTTAACCAACTTGATTTTCGGCGATGCCAAGCGCTTTACCTTTGACAGCACCGGACGCATTGTTTTAACCGAAAAGCTGTTAAAACACGCCGGAATTACCGATACCGCCGTATTTGTCGGCAAAGGTCGCAAGTTTCAAATTTGGAACCCCGAAAATTGGGAAAAAGAAGAAGCGCGGATTCGCGCCGAAATCGCTAAAAAACGCCCTGTTTTGAACACCGCTAAAACCGGAGGCGAAAACTAATGGCAAACACGCAAAAACATATTCCGGTTATGCTCAAAGAAGTTTTGCATTATTTATATCCGCAAGCCGGTAAAACCTACGTTGACGCCACTTTTGGCAACGGCGGTTACACTGAGGCCGTTTTACAAGCCGCCGACTGCAAAGTTATTGCCATTGACCGCGACCCGACGGTTGTTTCCCGCGCGGAAGAATTAAAACAAAAATACGGCGCTCGTTTTGAGTTCAGAGCCGGTCGCTTCGGCGATATATTAAACTTAATTACTGAGCCGGTTGACGGCTTTGTATTTGACATCGGCGTTTCATCAATGCAGCTTGACGAGGCGGAGCGCGGATTTTCGTTTGCCAAGCCCGCGCCTTTGGATATGCGCATGTCATGCAAAGGCACCACCGCCGCCGATATTGTCAACACCATGGAAGAGCACAAGCTTGCCGATTTAATTTTTAATTACGGCGAAGAGCGCAAGTCGCGCCAAATTGCTCATAAAATTGCCGAATTTCGCAAATTAAAGCCGATTACGCTAACTACCGAACTTGCTGATATTATATATAGCGTAATCAGTAAAAAATTTAATGAAATCAACCCCGCAACCCGCACTTTTCAGGCGCTGCGCATTGCCGTAAACGATGAACTCGGCGAACTTAAATCAGGCTTAAAAGCGGCGACGGAGCGCTTAAAGCCGGAAGGTCGGTTGGTGGTAGTTGATTTTCATTCGCTGGAAGACCGAATCGTTAAAACATTTTTCAATGAAATGAACGGCAAAAACAGCGGCACATCTCGTTATATGCCGGTTGCCGAAAATAAAACGCCGATTGTGTTTTCAGCTGTTTCCAAAGCGGTGTTCCCCACCGCCGAAGAAGCAACGGAAAACCCGCGCGCCCGTTCCGCCAAACTGCGCTTTGCCGTTAAAGCTACCGCCCCTGCTAAAAAAGGAGTTACCAATGATTAATACCAAAACCGCCGTTATTGTTTTATGGATGACCTTAACCTGTTTTGTGATTTTCGGCACATTTATCTTAAAAAACCAAGTGCAGGACTTGGAAACGGAATTGGCGCGGGTTAATCAAAATATTCAGACCGATATAAAATCCATTCACGTGTTAAAGGCGGAATGGAGTCACTTAAACACCCCTTCCCGCTTAAAAAAATTGGCATCTGAACATATTTCACTAAATAAAGCCAAAGCTGAACAAATTATTAACTATTCTGCGTTACCATTTAACTATGAAAACGGTGAAAACGATAAAATCATGACCGCCGGAGTAAATAAAAAAGAATATAAAAAATTGGTAAAGGCAGAACGTTAATAATCAGAGGAAAAGTTGTTAAGGGCTTGTTTATCAAAAAAGAATAATGAGTTTTGTTTTTCAGACAATCCGATAGGCGCTAATGCTTCGGATATTTTGTTTGAAGAGTCGCACGATTCTGACGCCGTTAACGTTTGCCGCCAACGCATGCTTTTTGCCATTGCCGCTTTTTCAGTAATTTATTTTACCATAATTATCCGCATTTTTTATGTTTGTCTTACCGACGGCATACATTTCCATACTTTTGAAGATACTAACGGCGAGTACGAACTCAGCACCGGAGCGCCGATTTCACGCGCGGATATTACCGACCGCAACGGCATTATTGTGGCAACATCTTTGCCGACCGTAAACCTTTACGCCAATCCTAAGCATGTGCAAAACGTGCAAGACGTAGCGGAAAAGCTCTCGCTTTTATTTCCGGAAATAAGCTATGACGATTTAGTTGCTAAACTCTCACGCAAACACACTGTGTTTTCAATGATAAAATATAATCTTTCGCCGGCGCAGCAATCAGCCGTAAACTGTCTTGGCATTCCGGCGCTTGAATTTCAGCAGAGCGAAAAGCGCGTTTATCCGCATAACAACCTGTTTTCACATATTTTGGGATACACCAATATTGATAATTTAGGCTTAGCCGGTATTGAAAAATCGTTGCACAAACGGTTGACCGAATCGTCAAAATCATTGCAGCTGACTATTGACACGGGCGTGCAGGATACTATCAGAGAAGAACTGCTTGCCGCGGTTAAGCACTATAACGCCAACGGCGCCGCCGCCATTGTGATGGACGTTAACACCGGCGAAATTATTTCTATGGTATCGGTTCCGGATTATAACCCGAACTTAAATATTCCGGTGGGTAACCGCTCATTATTTAATTTTGCCACCCAAGGCGTTTATGAGGCAGGTTCGGTTTTCAAAACTTTTAACACCGCATTGGGACTTGAAAGCGGCAAAGTTAAAGTCAATGACAAGTTTGACGCGACCAAGCCGATTAAAATTCAGGGTATGACCGTTTCAGATTACCGCGGTGAAAACCGTTGGCTGACAGTCGGCGAAGTTTTGATTCATTCTTCAAACATCGGCTCAGTGCAAATGGTTTTACGGGTCGGCAAAGAAAAACAGCGTCAATTTTTGCAAAATTTGGGCTTTGAGGTGCCGCTTTCTGATTTTCAAGTGGCGGAAAAAGCGCGCCCGCTGTTCCCGAGCAAGCAAAAATGGCGCGATGACACCATGGCGACCGCATCATTCGGTTACGGACTTTCGGTTACGCCGCTGCACCTTGTTTCAGCCTTTTCTGCACTGGTAAACGGCGGCATTTACCATTATCCGACTATTGTTAAAGGCGATGAGCATCAATCGCGGCGCGTTATTTCTAAAAAGACCTCAGATAACATGCGTCACTTGTTGCGCGATGTGGTAATTTACGGCTCCGGCAAAAAAGCTAACGTTGCCGGTTATCAGGTTATCGGCAAAACCGGCACCGCTAACAAATTAATTAACGGACGCTACAAAAACAAAGTGGTGATGACCTCATTTTTGGCAGCTTTTCCGGAGAGCGACCCTAAATACGCCATGCTGCTGGTTTTTGACGAGCCTCAAAGCACCTCTGAAACTTATGGCTTTGTTACATCCGGATGGAATGCCGTTCCGGTCGGCGGTAAAATTATCAGCGAAATTGCTCCACAGCTTAATGTTCAAGCCGATTTTGACTTAGACACACAACGCCGCCATGTTAAAGCCGTGTTTGAAAAATAAATTTACAATCTCCTATTGACAACCATTGACAAAAACTATAGGTTCTAAGAAATCGTTAATTTTTCTGCCTATGATTATTACAGGTCCAAAAAGGAGTCTTGTGAACTCGCCACTGTATGATTTTGAGCAGCTCTCGCCCGAGCAGTGGAAACAATTCAGAGAGCAAAAGCAAATTCCTGACGGATTTGTTTTTTTAGCAGGTGCTGCCAAATACAAAAAAACCGCCGGAATTGTGCTACGTGCCGGTAAAGACCACATTTTTGTGCAAAGTTTTTTGCCGCACAAAAGCGAAGGCGGTATTTATCCGACCCGCGGTTTTGGTCGTATTTACAGCCTGTATGAGCCCGCTAATCGCCCGGCGGAGGATATTGTGATGGAAGAATCCGCTATTTATCAGGTTATGCCTGATAATAAGGTGATGATGCTTCTTGACAATGGCGAACACCGCAACGCGATTAAGGTAAGGCAGATGTTCTGCTTTATGCGCCAAATCAAAGGATTTCAGGACTTTGCGCCGGTCTGCTCGCTGCCGCACCTTTACGAGGTGACGTTCAAAGAGCGCTCCCGCGGGTATTTCCTTAAAGGGCAGACCTATCAAGTTTGGGCAACCCCTATCGGAATCCCTGATGTATCGCTCGGCGAAATTGCCAAGGGTTGGATGTTTTGCGACATCAACTGCGGCATTTTGGGCATCATGAAGTCCAGAAGCGAGGAATTTACCCCGCTTGCCGAAGAAGATGGCGACAAAATCGGGCTGTTTACGGTGTATAACCACAATTTGGTCTATGAAGGCTAGATTGTATGTAATGTGCTTAAAGGGGAGTTTTTCTCCCTTTTTTGTTTTTAAAAGCCTAATTTAAGCGTTTTCTTTATTAAATTATGTTTATTT
>JAJWCP010000005.1 GCA_021617435.1 Pseudomonadota bacterium | reverse complement strand
AATTTAGGCAGGTTATAAAAAACTGGCAAAATGTTCTCAAATCTGGTATTCTATAATTGTATAAGAAGTTTTGTCACTGAAATTTAAGGAGAAAAACAATGAAGTTTCTTAAAAATAATTTATTTACATTGTTCGCCTTGGGCTTAGTCTTTACGATGTCTTTGGTCGGCGATGCAAATGCAGAGTCAGTTATGACTTTGGCTACCAAAAAAAGCTTGAACGTGTTCAGAGCTGTTAAAACCATCATCTTCGTAGTCGGTGGTTTCGGTTTGGTAGGTTTGGCTTTCCAAGCTATTTTCGGTAAAGTAAAATGGGCTTGGTTTGCAGGTCTTGCGGTTGGTTTGGCAGTGCTTGCCGCTGCCGGTGCAATTGTAAACTACGCAACCGGTGATATGGCTGACAAACAAAAAGACGGCTTTAATGATACTTTTGATCAATCTACTGCAGGTCTTTAATATGTGCCGCGTTAGGGGAAAGCCTCGAGCTTTCCCCTGCGCTTAATTTTTATAAAGGAGAGTTAAAAATGTTGCTTATAAACTTAAAGAAATACGTCAGCTTCGGTTTGCTGTTTTTTGCGCTTTCTTCAATTTTATGCGCAACGGATTCATACGCCGTGTTTAAAGATTTAACCCGCACCGGCGGTGAAATTTTTGAGGGCATGAAAGGCATTATTTTCGGTGCCGCCGGCTTTGGTATTATTGCCATTGCCATCGGCAGCTTTTTCGGAGCCCTTAACTGGAAATGGCTCAGCGCCATTATAATCGGTTTGGTGGTAATATCCGCCACTGCCGGCATTATTAATTATTTGGCGGCAGGTACCGGTGCCGATGTCAGTGTCAGCGGCATTAAAGACACTTTGGTAAATGCGGAATAACTGTTATTGAATAAATATGGAGGCAGTCATGAAACATCAATTTAAATATTTGTTTTTAACTCTGCTCTTGGGTGTGCTGCTGCTTCCGGCAAGCGCCATGGCGGCGGATAATATCTTTCAGGAAATATCGCGAAAAATGATGACCACGGTGATAGACGTTCGCCGTATTGTTTATGTGATTGCCGGTTTTGGTTTAATTATGTTTACCACGCTGGCCATTTTTAACAAAATCAGCTTTAAACACCTTGCTTATATTATGATTGGTTTGTCGTTATTAGCGGTGATGATGCCGTTTATTAACTATTTTGCCGGCGTTAATCTTGAAGATACTGAGTTCAGCTATGGTAACTTTATTAATGGAGGCTCGGCGATTGTCGGTAGCGACATCCCGAACCAGGATGGCGGCGGTAAAGATTGTACAGGTCAAGATTGCCCGAACGGCACCCCAGACCAAGACCCTAATGCAGAAATAGAAAAAGAACTTAATAAAACCCCCGGCGGCAACGGTAATAATAACGGCGGCGGCAACGGCAATAATAACGGCGGCGGTAGCGGCAATAATAACGGCGACGGTAGCGGCGTGGGCATGCAATCAGCCGGTGGCTTAAATCTACCGGCTCTCCCCGGCGGCAGCGCTGAGGGCGCCAACAGCGGCGGTTTAATTCCGCCAACCACTACCGGAGGCAATACTCCTAAGGTTACCGAATGGGATTCCAACGGCTGTCGTTATAACAACGGCGCGCGCCAATGTTGCTCCGGCAAAATTCAAGACGGCGTATGCAAAAAAAATCCGGCGCAGGTAATGGCGGAGATTCTCCGCATCGCCAATGCCGGTATTGCCGGCGCCAATCAGGCGCTTAACACGGTTGAATACGCCCAATTGCTCAAAAAAGCCGTAGAAAACGGCGCGGTGAGTATCGGCGATATTATCTCCGGTGACGGCAAGGCGTTAGATAAATTGGGCGCGTTGGCGGCATCAATCGGAATGAGCGCTGACCAAATTTACACCAGCAGCGGTCAACTTAACGGTAATTTCCAAAACTTTTTAGCTAATTTAGGTTATGTTATTGACGGTACCAGCGGCACTAACGCCGGCTCCTCTAGCATTGCCAATTCTGGCGTCGGCGCGGCGGTTGGTGGTGTAACCGGCGGTATTCAGGGTGGCGCTGATGCTGCCTCAGATGCTGCCGTTTTAGGCAGAGAAATTTACCAAACCGGTAAAAGCGGCGAGGCGCTCGGCGACCGTGTAGACGACTTTTTCGGCAATTAACTTAAACGGGCGGAGCCTGCAAACTCCGCCTGCCCATTTGCTAAAAAGTGGATTATTTGCTAAAAGCAGTTGACGCGGCTCAAATAGCGCTTAAAAATATAAACATAATTATTAGAGGAAGCAATAATGCAGGATATGATATTAAAAGCAGTGGCGCAGCCGCCCAAAATATTTTGGGGGCCGGTTTTGCCTGTGGTGCTTAATGCCGGCATTCAGTTCCCGGTAATGTTTATGGCAATCGGAGTTGCAGATATTAACCCGTTGCTTTTTGTGGTCACGTTTGTGTTGGTGCATGCCGCCATTGTTTTTGCCGGAGTTAGGGAACCTCATCTTTCGGCAATGATACAGGCTTTCGGGCAAACCAACGTAGTTTCAAAAAATTTGTATCCGGAAAAGGGGAATAAATTTGAGCCCTGATTTTGATTTTTTTAATATGTTTGTCTCCGGCCTCACCAACGCTGAAGTTGTGGTGGCCGTTGTCGGTTTTATCTCAGCGGCAGCGTTTGCGGTTTTGCTCTCGTCCAAGTTCGGCTCGTGGGTTTTGCCGCAACCGCGTGAGTCACGCGTGTCAGACTTTTTGCCGTTTGCTGAAATTATGTCAGACGGCATGACCATCCGTTGCACCAACGGCTCGTACTCTCGTGTGTTCCGTGTTACGGGGCTTGACTTAGGCTCCGCCACGCCGGAAAAAATGTATTCCATGATGGAAGCCCGCAAATCATGGATTGACAACCTTTCGGAGCTACAAATTGTTTGCCGCGTTATCACCGACCGCGAACGCACCGCACTTGATAACGAGCAGGGCAACTTCAACAACGAAATTTTAGAAAAAGTTTCTGAAATCTGGATGAATAATATGAGCCGTGTTTACAGCAATAAACACTATATTATATTATCGGTTATTGACCGTAAAGACGCGCTCAAAGACTTAAACTACGCCAGCCAATCGTTGATTGCCACCCTTGGCGAATACGGGGTTACCCCAATGCTTGAAAGCCCCGACGGTCCGGCAACCGATAGCCCGTTTTATGTTTTCAGCCGCTTGTGCAGTCCGGTTTCAAAGCCGCTGCCCAAAGTTCGCAACGCCAAAGGCGCCGAACTTAATGAAATGCTCACCGCCGACCATATCCACTTTACGCGTGAAGACGGCATTATCCGCTTTTTTTCCGGTGATAAGGAATTATATGAAATTGTAATGGGTATCCGCACCACCGGCGACTATATGGACGAGAGTATGATTGTCTCGCTCCTTTCCATAGACTGCGAGTTGGTGCTTTTGCATAACGTTCGCCCAATCTTTAAGCCGCAAGCCCGTATGATGCTTATTCAGCAACAGCGTATGGCAACTTTAACCAGCTTTTCATCTGAGGTGGTTAACCAATATGGACAGGCTCTTTCCACCATTGAAGACAGTGACGCCGACTATCAGGCTTTGACCGAATATTCAATGAGTATTTTAATCAAAGGCGCCAGTAAAGAAGAGCTTGACTTTGGCGAAAGCGAAGTTCAACGTATTTGCCGCACCTACGGCGTAACGCCGGTGCGCGAGGGTTGGGTTACGCAGGCAACCTTCTTTAGCCAGTTCCCGACTTATGACACTTATCCCAGAACTTATCGTTACTTATCGCGCGTGGTTGCGCTTGCTATCTCGTTTGACAAGCCGTCTGAAGGCTTCGGCAAAAGTGACTGGGGTCCGGGAGCTATCACGGTGTTCCGCACCATGTCGGGTTCGGCGTACCGCTTCCAGTTTCACGTTTCATCTGAAGAATCTGCCGTTGCTCACTGCTGTATTATCGGTCCTACCGGTCAAGGTAAAACCACCTTGCTTACCTTTTTGGCGGGGCAGGCAATGCGCCACAGCGACCTAAAAGTGTTCTTCTTTGACCGTCACCGCGGTGCCGAAATTTTCACCCGCTCTATCGGCGGCGCCTATGTCGGCTTTGACGGCGATGAAAAGAACGTTTCGTTAAACCCGTTTGATACTGAAAATACCCCCAACAACCGCGCATTTTTGCGCCGGTGGATGAAGTCTATCACCATGGCGGACGATGCTTTATCTGAACGTGAGGTTGCCCGCGCCGTTACCACCGCGTTTGATTATTTGCGTCCGGAAGAACGCATTATGAAAAACCTTTACAAAAGCTGTTTTTCACCTACCGGAACTATGCGCCGCGAGCTTTATCGCTGGGTAAACCCTGACCAATACGGCAATATTTTTAATGCCGATACCGATAGCCTTGACTTAAAGTCTAAGCGCTTTATGGCGTTTGACTTTACTCACATTTTTGAAGATGAAACCTTGGCTCCGGCGGTAATCAGCTACATCATGCACCGTATTCAGGGTGAAACCGGCGAGACCGGCGTTCCCTCGCTGATTATGATTGATGAAACCGCGCCGATGTTAAAACACCCGATGTTCCGCGATTATTTTATTATCGGTTTGCAAGAAGGTCGTAAAAAACGTCAGGCGTATTTGTGCGCGTTTCAACAACCGAATATTATTGATAAATTAGGCGTCGGCGAAGTTATCCGCGGTCAATGTCAAACCGTTATTTTCTTCCGTAACCCGCAAGCCATGATTGAAGATTACGCTAACTGGAACTTAACTCAGAGCGAGCTTGACTTTGTGTTTGGTAAAACTTACCGCGATTTTCCGTACGCTATTTTGCTTTCTCGTCCGGTAACCGGCGAATCAGTGGTGTTAGATGTCAACTTGGGGGCGTTAGGACCTTATCTTAAACTGTATAATTCTGGTCGCAAAAACGTATTATTGGTTGAACAGTTGATTAAAGAATACGGTGAAGATAACTTTGTTACAAAATATTTAAATATGGCGTAATTTTGCAAAAATTGCTTTGTGGCATATAGTTTTTATGGTAAAATATTAATATTAAAAGCGGACTGATTAAAGGAGACCGGCATGAAAAAGAAAACACTTACACTTGTAACTGCAATGGCGTTTTTATGCGTTGCTTTGCATACCACCCCGTGTCAGGCTTTTTTATGGCCGACTTTTGATATTGCCGAGGTGCTTAACACCATCTCCGGCTATGTCACTAAGGCAAAATCAACCGCTTCAACCATTAAGTCAACCTTATCGGTCGGCAAAATTCAGCAGGCAATCGGCGATAACGTCGGCGCTCTGTCAAAATTCGTTGATGAAAAGGAAAAGGCCGAAAAACTCCGTCTGCGACTTGAAAAACAAAAACGCCGTGCCGAGCGTTTGGCAAACTTGCGCGCGCAGTGGGAGGCTGAAATCGGCGGTATTATCAACAATATCAAAGATCCGTACCTGCAACTTGGCAAATATAGCCTTTCCGCCACCACTGAAGACCTTTTAAGCAAAGGCGATAAATATAATGACGGCGGTCAAAAAGCTTATGACGCCGCTAAGGCTGAATACGAGCAGGCAAAATCAGAGTATGAGAGCATAAAACAGCGCTATGAAACCGCCTCTGAAGCGGAAAGAGCTTCGCTTGAAGACAAATATCTTGAGGCTCTGCAAAAATATAATGCCGCTAAAGCTAAATTTGATGATATTTCATTATCATATCGCCCTAATACCGCCTCCGGCAGTGAAGATTGGGACACCGGCGATGAAGAATTTGATGAAAGCTTTGACGATGACTTAGACTATGACGGCGGTTTAAATGATGTTCCTGAGCCGACACCGGGCAGCGACAAGCCGCAATCGCCTGACAAGCCTACAACTCCGAATGAGCCTGACAATCCGCATGTTCCAAGCTTGCTCGGCGAGCCGAGCGATTCTGACCTTCCGGTAACTCCTGATTTTGATGACGGAAGCGCTTCTGACGGCGAGCGTCGCTTTAAGTACAATACTTCCGCCGCCGATAAAACCGAGGATATTATCAGCTCGTATGCCGTAATGACTAAGCCCGCGGCTTTTGCGCAGTTTGTTAAGAAAAATCCAAAGTTCAAAACCGGAACCACTAAAGACGGCAAGTTTATCTATTCTGATGAAATTGCTAAAAAATGCGATATGGACGTAGATGAACTTTCCGAGGAAAAAGTCGCGGAATGTGTTAAAAAATGGGTGATTGACTTGCATGATTCCAATGCGGAAGTTGCCGCGGAATGGCTCCGTGTATATAAAATCGCCAAGCATGACCACATCGCAAATGATTTGGCGGTTGCCTTAACGCATAAAAACTATTCCGCTAACTTCTTAAAGGTTAATGAAGATCTTGAGAAAAAATCTGAGGCTTTAACCAACGAGCGCGAGGAAATCTCATTTTCAGGTAATGTCGGCTTGATTAACCAAGAAATAATTATCCGCTTAATGGAATCTTTAACCGGACAGTTGGTAACTGAAAGCGTCAGCACGCTTGAAATGCTTGATCCTGATTATTACAAAAATGATAAGAAGGATGAAGGCAATGAATAAGCGGTTAAAATTTGCAGTCATGCTTTTAGCCGGTGTGCTTTACGCAGTGCCGGCAAAGGCTGATATTGAGGCGATAGAGGCCGCTATTAACGCCTTTGTCATCAAATATGAAGCGGTTAAAAAGCAGGTGCAGGATGTTTTAACCGAGGCTAAAAATCTTTCCTCTGAGGTTAAACAGGGCTTCCGCGATGCCAAAAAGGATATTCAAAATATTAAAGATTTTAAGCTTGACGAACTTGACCCCAAAGAAATTGTTAAAACCGCGGTGCTCTCCGGTATGGAAAACAGCGTTGACGAGAAACCCAATGAAGATGAAAACATTGAAACCGTAAAGTCAACCTATAACCGCACTTGGGGCGAAGACCACAACAACACTGTCGCGCGCAAATTGCGTGAATCAATTAACCGTGAAAATCAGGTTGCGGCGGCGCAGTTATACGCCAGAGCGCTTATTTTGCGGCAAGAGCTGTTAGATGAAGAAGACCCTGATTATTCGCTTAATACCATAGAGGAGGCGTTTAACGCCAGCAATACCATGCAGCTGCGCTCTCTTGCCAGATGGGAAAGAATTATGGGTATGCAAGACGCTATAAATTCATACAACAGCACTATGGCTATTCAAAACTATGAAAATGAAAAAGAAAAAACACAGGAGGGTGACAATGCAGAAAAATAAATTTGTTATTTTGCTTTTGGCACTGACCTGTGTTGGAGCGGAGGCTCGCGCCGGATTAAAAATTGACGCGGCGGCAACAGCGGGCAAAGTTGTTTCCGTTGTTGAGGAAACCGCTGAAAAAGCAAGCACGGTTGTAAATACCGTCGCCGGTAAAGTGCAAGAATTTTACACCGGCGCCAATACCGCGTTTGAGAGTGTTAAAGCTCTTAAAGAAGATGTTGCGGCGGCAGCTTCTTCCGTACAGGATACTTATGAAAACACTCAGAAAAAAATTGATGAAGTTACCGGCACGGTTGAAGGCTTAAAAGATAAAGCGGTTAAAACTTATGAGGAACAAGCGGCGGATTTAACCGGTTCTGACGCCGGACAGGTTTCGCAAATTACCAAACAGCTGACCGATAAAGAAAAAGAAGTTGACGATTATAAAAAGAATACCGAAACTAAGTTATGGGCTAATCAGCAAGCCGCTCTTGCCAATCTGCAAATTTTGCAAAATTTGTATAATAACGCGACTGATGACGAGATTCGCAACATGATTGCCACACAAATTGCGGAAACTGAGCTTGATGCGCAAAAATACACCGCTCAAGCCGAGCAGTTTGAAAAAGATGAAGACAGCTTCTTAAAAGATGACGAAACCTACCAAAAACTGCTTGAAGAGAAAAAACAGCTTGAAAAACAGCTCGCCGAATTTAGTATAGATACCGGCAAGGAATTCTTCCAAACCGCGCTTGCTCCGATGCTTAAAAAGAGTCCGGAAGAAAAAACCACGGAATATAACGCCATGATAAAAGAAAACTTCTTGTTGCCTGATGAGCCTGAAAATGAGCCTAACGTTAAGCGCATCCGCACTCATCGTGAAGAAGTTTTAACCGCAGACGTTAAAAACGCGTTTATCACCGCCACTCAGAGTAAACTGCACTTTGATGACGATATTGAGCGCTTGGAGCGTAAAAAAGATAATATCGCCGCGGTTGACGCCAAATTAACAGCCGGTAATCTGTTGATTGAACAGCGAATTGAAGATATTAAAATTTTGTATAACTACACCAATTTAATCATTGCCGATATGCGCTTAAAAACATCATTAAACATTCGTAACCAAAAGTATCGCTTGCTGAATTATGATAAAGATCCGGCTAAGCTCAATTTGGATAATTACGTGTTTACGGTAAAAGATATGCCGACCGATGAAGACAAAACCGGCATTTTGGCAGGCGTAACCGATAAGTAAGGAGTAATAAGCAATGAAAAAATCATATTTACATATAGGTTTATTTACCTTTACTATCGCATTGCTGCCGTTAAAGGCTGATGCGTGGTTGATTCCTCCGACCCCGATTTCTCCGACCCTTGACGTGGCGGGAGATGCCGGCTCGGCGGTGCAGGGCGTGTTCACCAAGCTCTCAACAGTTTATGATTCTTACAATCAAAAACAGGCGGAAGTGCTTGATGCCTTAAAATCAGCCGGCAAAATTATTCCGTTCAAAATAGATACCTCTGTTTTGCACAAAGAAAAAGGTTATCCGGCTATTGCCTCCGTTCGTACTATTGAAACATCAGAGGTCGCCGATATAACCGATGAAGATTCTATCGTAGCTGCAATGGATGAGCTGTTTTATACTTATCCGCCCGCTATGCTTAAAAAGTTTCCGAAATATCAAGAGGCGGTTAAAAAAGCTTATCGCCAAAAAGGTATGGAGTTCGGCAATGATTCCATGATTGAAATGTATATCGCCGTTCGCAATCTGGAAGCCCGCATGATTAAGCTCAAAGAAGAATTTGACGCTTTAAGCGGTTGTTATGTTCAAGGTAAAGAGAATAATAACAGCGCCGCTTGCGACAGCGCCTCACCGAATGATGAGGAATTAGGCGTATGGACTAACTATTATAAGCTGAACGCTATTTACGATTCTATGCTTAAAATCACGGAAGAATTAATGGCGGTTAAAGCGCAATATGAGGTTGCTCAGGCTATTTTGGCGGGTATCAATCCTCGTATGCCGACCGATGATGAAATAAATCATGCCGGCGATGAGGAAAAA
Organism: Pseudomonadota bacterium; assembly: GCA_021617435.1. Classification (GTDB taxonomy): domain Bacteria; phylum Pseudomonadota; class Alphaproteobacteria; order RF32; family CAG-239; genus CAAFZY01. Next base: position 16,899 of record JAJWCP010000005.1, on the reverse strand, counting down.
ACAAGTTATAATGACGTATTTACCTACACTCAAACCACGCAAATGGCATTTGCGCAAACTTCTTACGGCGATTATACGGTTACTCCGGTCACCACGGCTGCCGCTAATGTGCCCACGGTTACCGATGCCAAGCCCTATGAGGTTAAAACTCAGTTTACCGGCACGGCTAAGCAGTTTCAAAGCTCGGCGGAAGCCAACAATGCTTATCAAACTTTGCAGCTTGCTTTAACCGCGCATAACCTCAAGCGTCAGTTGCCTGAATACAAACGCGGCTTTGAAGAATATGCCAAAATGAAAAAACTTCATGAAAAAGCCATTGAACAACTGTTAAAATCAGAGCAGTGCGCCGTTAAATTTGTAAATAAATATTATTCCGGTTCGGTTGATGTTTGGGCAGGCGAGGGGTGCAACTATACCGGCACTAACCTATACTGCGACAGCGGCAGACCGGTAACGCCCGAAAACTTAAAAAAATTACAAGAAGGCGACGTGCTGTGCGGCAAAAAAATTTGCAGCAGTTACGGCATTAACAAATATTCAAATCGCGGCGGTATGAGCGGTTGGCTAATTTCAGCCTACAAAGCAGCCAAAGCGGTAAAAACTTTGGAGTTGACCTCTGATGACTACTCTACCAGTTTAATTGCGGACGGCGATGGCGGTATTGACGCTATGGAAAAAAATACCGAACGCTTAAAGCAGGAAAACGCAAGCGGCTTGGGCGACAGTTCGTTATTGCGCCCGAGTGACGAGCCTAAAGCGGAAGCCGAAAACCGCCGTGAAGAACTGATGACATGGCAGCTTGGTGCTGAAATGGCCAAAGCTATCGGCGCGGATATGGCATCTGGTACTCCTAAATGGGGCGGCATGAAAAGCGCGTACCCAATTTGGACTGATGAAAAACGCGTTTATGACCAGTATCTTGAATTAAAGTATGACAATATCAAAAAATATATCAATAATGCCGATTTAAGAGTTGTTGCCGTTAATTTGGCAAAGTCTATCAATGGCGCCATCACTGATTTTAACGGCGAGCCTGAATTGCCTGAAGAGTTTACCATTGATTCGGTTAAAGAATTTAACGCTGCGGCTTTAACTAATATGCTCCCGCTCGCTGAAACCGCCGTTGCCGCTGATGCGCCGGTTTCAAACTTGGCCGCGGCTAAGCAAAAAGCCGATGCGGCGGTTAAAAAATTGCGTGATGATTTTCTGGCAAGTTTAGCCGTGCTTGAAAATCAGAAAAACTCCGTTTATACAAGTCTTGACGCCGCTAACCTTGAGCTTAACGGTATGAAGGAAAAATATAATGACGCGGTTAAAGAGCGTCAGGAAGCCGAGGCAAACGCCGAGTATCAAAAGCAAACCATCAAAATTTCACAGGAAAAGAGTAAAGAGTCCGCCGCTTATAATAAAAGCTTTGAAAAGCGCGGCGAACAAGGTGTTGCTTATATGCGAAAGAAGGCTGATGAAGCCAAGACTAAAGAAGAAACAGCCTTAAACGGCATTGAGGCTAAGCGCGAGCAAATAGACAAGTTGCGCTCTCAGCTTGAAAGTCTGGACGAAAAAATCGCCCGCTTGAAGAGCGATTATGCCGCCAATGCTTCGGCTCTTGAATATCAAAATATGCAAGCCTTAAAGCAAGCAATGCAACAGCAGCAAGATAGCATTGTGCAGCACCCGCTTTCCGGCAGCAGTTTTGTTTCTGAAGCCGCTAATTTTGCAACGGAAGATGCTGAGCTGAAACAAACTTATTTGTCGGCGGTGCTTGGCGTTACCGATAATGCGATTGACGCCTTTAAAACCGCGGCTCTTGCCAGCGTTGATGAGGCTTATGGCAAAATTCAAGGCTTAGGCGATGCTCGTTACACATTGGCGGGACATCAGCAAATTTTGCAAATTCACCGCGAAATGATGCAAAGCATGCAAGAAGTAAACGCCACCTTTGCCGGTTCTGATTTGCTTCTGTTCGGCGATGTTAAAGCTTTAGCCAAATTGGCGGCTACCGCTATTGTTGAACAAATGTGCGGCGGTGAAAAATGCTATCAGCCCGATGACAATTACTTTGTCGGACTTGACCCGAAACTTGCTGATTTTCAGGCGCCGAAAGGTATAATTGTCAGCTACACTCCGCCGATGCGTGAGGTTGTTCACTTTGACGGGGTTGATTTCGGCAATGTTGTGAAATCAGATTTATGGAAAACCACCCGCGCGGACTTTTTAGCCTACGGACAAGAAATTCCGCCGATTTGGAAACTTGTTTTGGAACCGAACGGCTTTGTTGAGCGCGATGTTGATGTTACTGAGCTTTTAGGCGACGTTAACAACACCGATGCCGGTGATGAAGTGCTTCGCGGCGATAAATATCCGTGTGCATACGGCAATTATGTGGTTGATATTAAAAACGGTGAATATAAAGTTTACCACAAAAAGATTACTACCAAAAAATGCACAGATGTTAAATCGGTCAAGGTAATTATGGGTAGAGGTTATATCACCTTTAATGATGGCGCTGATTTTAAGACCGGCGCGGTTGAAAATGAATCAACCAATAAGTCGGAAGGCAAGAGCGAGTTGGCGCAAATCTTGTCCTATACCGGCGATGCGGTTATAACATTCCCGCCTAAAGTAACCAGTGGCGGCTTGGGCTTTAGCAACACTATTGCAAAAATTATGCAATATCTTGACGAAGCCGAAGCTGATGACAGCGATGACACGAGCGATGAGGATATTCATAAAATGAACACATACCGCAAAGCTTTGTTTACCCGCAACGTTTTCGGCGATTATCTGAACTTTGTTGAAATGGAAACTCATTATCAGGATTCGGTAGACGAGCTTGAAGTTAAAATGAATGAAACTCGCGAGTTCCTGATAAAGAAATTTGCCGACATAGGCTACACTCCTCCGGCTGATTTTGACTTATCGGATGAGGGCACCTTCAACACTATTTCCACGGCGCTTGATAGTCGTAAAAACACTTTAACCGCTGAGGGCGCGAAGCAAATTGCCGAGGTTAAGCCGTTAAATGACGCCTTGGAAGAAAAAATTAAAAAGGTAAAGAACATAATGGGCTCTTTGCAAATGGATAATGAAGAGTTGGTTGACTTAGACGACAACAGTGAGCCGAACTCCGAATTGTCTGAAAAAATAAAAACCGCTCGCGTTGATGAACAGGCGCGTTCAAAATATGAAGAAGAGGCTGAAAAAGAGTTTCAGAACAATTTGAACAACTTTGAAGAACCTTATTGCGGAAATGAAGAGTAAACAGGATGAGCCATGGTAAATCAACTAGGAAGCGGAAACGAAACTTTATCTATAACCGATGCAAACGCCGCCCCGCGGCAGGTTAATTACATCACCGACCGGCAATTAGCGGTAAAAAGCGCCAAAGAGCTTTATTATTGCTGGTTGTCACGATTGGTAATGCTGTTTGCTATATTGTCGCTCGGCTTTTTTACCAGTGCCTCTTTGGTACTGTTTAAGCTTGCTCCTGAGGTTATGGTGGAGCCGTTTTTAATTATCAAGCAGGATAGTTCCGATACTATGGTGCGTTACGAAACGATTGCCCCCGATATGCCTTCTTCCAATCAAATTATGAATCTTTTTATCCGGCAGTATGTGATTTTGCGCAATACGGTTTTAAATGACGAGCGCGAAATGCAAAGCCGGTGGTTTGCCGGCGGTATGGTTTCATATCTTTCGTCGCCCTCTGTATATGCCGAATTTAAGGCGAAACAACTCAAAGACCTTGGCAATTTGTTAAAAAACAGAGTTGTTCGCGATGCTGAAATTATTTCAATCGGTCGGGTCGGTGGCGAAAAAAGCCGCGTGTGGAAAATAGACTTCCGTACTTATGACCTCTCGCCTGATATCCGCAATTCTGAAAACGGCAGTATGGTGCTGGTTACCAAATATTGGACGGCATCGCTTACCGCGGTGTTTATTCCTGCGCGAATGTTTATGGCTAAACGTTTGATGAACCCGCTTGGCTTTACCGTAACCCGATATTCTCAGACAGAAGTTGAAATTCTTTAATTTATATTAATCTTTTTACTTTATGCTACACTCAAAAGTCGTCTAACTTGTTGATAAGTTGGGGATTTGGAGTGTTCGTATTAGACTTTTTAAAATAAAAAGTTTAATGTGATAATGTATGGATACAAAAGGATATGGCAATGTATAAAAAAATAATTCTATTTTTGGTGATTATTGTCTTGTCGGCATGCAGTCTGTTCGGATCATACTATGAGCCCGAGCCGGTAGGTGTCGGTAAAGATGTAAACGAACTTAAACTTTCTCCATGCGCCTGCATTGAGGTTGAGCTTCCGCACACCCTTCCGGATTGGTTTGTCGCAACAATATAACGGGTAAAATAAAATGGCAGATAGGTTAGGCATAGGCAACACGCAACAGCGTTTAATTACCGGACAGGGCGGAATGCCGCGTCAGGCGGTGCATCGTCCTCAACCGCAAAGACGCCGCTCTGAAGATATTGTGGTAAACGCCAGTGAAAAGCGCTATTTGTGGACGGCACGCGCATTTGCGGTAATCGTTGCTATCAGCTTGTGCTGCAATTTGGTTTTAATTTTAGCAATTGCACAGCTTTTGCCGCTGTACCGCCTTGAGCCGTTTTTGTTAACGTTTGAAAACAAGCAGGAACAGGTTTATGATATTGTTCCTCTGCGCAATATGGAAGACCGCAAAGCCATCACTGAGGTTTTTGTGCGCGAGTATGTGCTATTGCGTAGTGCCTTTACCAACGATGTTTCTGAAATGGAATCTCGTTGGATGCCGGGTGGACAGTTGCAGGAAATGTCATCATCGGCTGTTTACCAGTCGTTTGTTGAAAAAACCGCCAGACCGGCATTAAATATAATTCGTAATCGCGGTTTAATCAGAGTGGTGCGGATTATGACTGTAAACGAACTTGGGCGCGGCTTGTGGCAGGTTGAATATGAAACTCGTGATATGTATCCGGATTCTTCTGCTCCGGAGATTAATTATTGGACCGCTTCTTTAAGAATTATGTATCGTAAAAAGACCGTTAAATATGGTGAACGCTTGAATAATCCGGTGGGCTTTACCGTTACCAGATATTCGCTTTCACGTAATAAAGCCGAGTAAATAAAAGGTGTTTGAAAAATGAAACATTGTGTTAGTAAAATATTGTCAGTTTTTGCAATAATGGCGGCGCCTTTGGTAGCGCACGCGCAAGCGAGTATTGACAGCTTAAACCAAAATGCCGACCAAAGTCAGGGCATGTATCAGCCTATGAATATGGGTTACACCGGTATCAGCTCATTGGGCATGATGCAAAGCGCGTGGTTAGACCCGTTGCAAAACTTGGGTGAGGGTCAAAGCAAACCTGCTTATTCCCGTTATTACTGGTCGCCTGATTTGGTTTTGCCGGTGCGTTTGCGCGAAGGCATGTTAACGCTTATAAACTTTCCAGAATGGGAGTTGGTTGAAGATGTTTACATCGGCGACAGCAAAACTTTTGACGCGCGTATTTCCGGTCCTAACACCTTGCTGTTGTATCCTAAATCAGGCGCGATGGTCGGTGTTGATACTAATATTATGGTTTTTGGTCGCTCAGGTAACAAATATGCGTTTTATGCTCGCAGCGAGGGTGTAAATACCGAGCGCTTAACCAACTCAATCATTGATATTGAGGTTGTGGATGCGGAAAAAAACGGAAGTTCCGTCGGCGCTATCGGAGGTGGTAGTTCCGGCGGCAGTCGTGTAAATGCCAGCGCTTATCGCAGCGGCAATAATAAGTCAGTCGATTCATTGTTTACCAAACGTAATCAAAAAGAAGATTGGATTCAAAGCATTCCGCTTGACCCGACAAAGTTTCGTTTTGATATTGAAGTTTATGTTCCTAACCCCGATGATGTGGTTATTGCGCCGGAACGCGTATGGCGTGACGATATTTTCACCTATATTGATTTTGGCGAAAAAGCTTTAAATATGGTTCAACGCCCGATTGTAACCTTAATTGTTGAGCGTGTTGAAACTCCGGTCGGCTTTCGTACTGCCGGACCTAACAATCGTTTAATAATTGTTGAAGGCATCGGAGATATGGTCTTGCGCAACGGCAAACGCTTGATTTGCTTAAAATTGCGCCGCGCTGACGATGCCGGACTTGAATATGTTGAATATGCCGAAAGTGATGATTGGCAGGTTTCGCCTGCTTTACCGTCAGGCAAAAAATCCTCTGTTTCTGGTAAAGGCGGTGTTGTTCAAGGCTTTGAGCCGGGAGCTGATAATTATAACGGTTATGGTGCCGGAGCAAATGGCGCTAACGGCGCGGGTGGCAACATGGGCGGAGCAACCTTTGTCGGAGTTGATGTAAACGCTGCGTCCGGTAATACCAGTAACAACGGCGGCAACGCGGGCGGTCAAAGTTCATCCTTTAATGCCGGTGTCGGCGGCAAAGGCGCTCTGAATTTTGATTACAGCAAAATGCACCGTGTTGATAATAAGGGTAAATTGCCCGAAGGCAAAAACCCGTTTGCCGATTATCGCTACGGCAGCGGCTTTGAAGGTGATGATGTTGCGAGCATTTCCGTTGAACTTGGCACAGATTCTGATGTCGGCAATTTGGAAAACTTATGGGGAGAACTTTCGCGCAAATATTCGTCGGCGCTTAGCGGTTATCAGCCGTTTTATTCGGTTGACGCTCCGGCTGACGGGCAAGGACGCGAGTTGTTCCATTTAAGAATTGGACCGGTGCAGTCTATAGATGTCGGTGATGAAATTTGCAGTCAACTCGGTCGCAACGGTGTGTTCTGCAGTGTGGTTCGTATTCAGTAAAGCATAGGTAAGATGAGTAAAGAAGTTTTAACACATTCTGAAAGATATGTTCGTAAAACCAACCGAATTATTTTGATTGTTGGTATTACTTCTTTTGTGGTATTTTTATTTGGCTTGTTATTGTTGTTTTCAAGCGGCACGGCTCCCGAGGAATCGCAAGAGCCGGTATTTACCGCCGATGACAATGTAATAGATTTTAATGAAAACACCAATCCGCTCATTAATAATCTTGAATTTGAGGATGTGGAAGAAACCGAACTCCCGATTACCACTACGCCGAACCCGATTAATATGGGGCAGGTTGTTCTGGGTACGGATGCTAAAAATGTGCTGACTGTCGGCACTACCGGTAAAACGCCGATTCGTATAGTTTCGGTAAGGCTTGCCGAGCCTCCGTTTGAAGGTTTCAGTTATGATGATGCTTGCAGCGGCAAAGAATTGCGCGGCAATCAAACTTGCAATGTAACCATGCAATGGTTTCCGACCACCGGCGGCAACGTGCAAAATAACTTTATTGTTTCATGGCATGAAACCAATGTCGGAGCTCAAAATGCTAAGGCTGAAAAAGTTCCGGTTGACGGTAAAGCCGTTACGCAAGCCGATTGTAACTTTTGCACTACCGCGCCTTCCGGCGGAGCTTCAGACGGCGCTGAAAAAATGCTGATACAAGATGCTGACGGTAATATCATTGGTTATGTAACGCCTGACGGACGCGCTTTTGACTTAAACGGCAATGAAATCGGATATCTTGATTCTAACGGTAACGTTATTGATAAAAACGGTAATGTTATCGGCAAAGCTGTTTCCGGCGAAAATTTGGTTATTCGCGATTCTAACGGTAAAATTATCGGTTATGTAACGCCGAACGGCAAAGCGGTTGGCTTGAACGGCGAGCGTTTAGGCACGATTGATGCGAGTGGCAATGTTTTAGATAAAAACGGTAATGTTATCGGCAAAGTTTCAACCGGTGATACCATGGTTATTAAAGATGCTGACGGCAATATTATCGGTTATGTAACGCCTGACGGACGCGCGGTTGATTTAAACGGTAACGAAATCGGTACGGTTGATGCTTATGGTAATGTTGTTGATAATAATGGCAACTTAATCGGTAAAACAGCACCCGGCAACAGCCGAATTGTTAGAGATGCAAGCGGCAATATTATCGGATATGTTACGCCGAATGGACAAGTGGTTGACTTAAACGGCAATAAACTCGGTACGCTTGACGCCAAAGGCAATGTTTTAGATAAAAACGGTAAAATTATTGGCAAAGCCATGGCGGATGATGGCAAAAACCGCATAGCATACGGACCTGACGGTAAAATAATCGGCTATATTGATGATGAAGGTTATGTTCGTGATGAAGACGGCAATGTTATCGGCAGAGTTAATGAAGACGGGCTTATCGTTGATGAAAACGGTAATATTATCGGCGTGGCCGGTAACAAAAAACTGATTTATGATGATAATGGTAATGTAATCGGCACAGTCAGCGCCGAAGGTAAGGCTTTTGATTTTAACGGCAATGTTATCGGTAAAGAATTGCCTGACGGTACGGTGGTTGACCGCAACGGAGTAAAACTCGGTAAATCGGTTGAAGCCGGCTATGTTTATGATTCTAACGGCAATGTTATCGGCAGAGTGCTTGAAGACGGCACGGTGGTTGATAAAGAAGGCAATGTTATCGGCAGGTTAAATTCTAACGGCGAAGTTGTTGATATGAACGGAAACGTTATCGGCTATGTCAGCAAACCGGGGCGTACTGCGGTTGATGAAAACGGCAATGCTTTGGGCGTGGTTATGCCTGATAATTCTATTGTTGATACTGACGGCAATGTGGTTGGCTATGTTGATGAAAACGGCGACGCTTATAAGTTAAGCAATGAAAAAATCGGTAAACTCGGCGCGTCGCGTCAAATATATTATGATGCGGACGGCAATGCGGTCGGCTATATTGATGAAGACGGCACTATTTATGATTTTAACGGTAATAAAATCGGGAAAAAGCTTGAGGATGGCACTATTTTAGACGCCAACGGACGGGTTATCGGCAAAATGCAGCCTGACGGCACGATTGTTGATGAGCGCGGTAACGTTGTCGGCAGAGTGGGTGATTATACCAACCTTGCAGTCGCTGATGATGGCAAAGTCTTGGGATATGTTAAAAAAGACGGCACGGTAGTTGGAGCTGACGGCAGTGTGGTCGGAAGAGTGGATAAAGACGGTAATGTCATCAGTAATAAAGCCGTTAAAATCGGCGCTATTGTTCGCACGGACTTAATCCCGATAACGCCGGAAGGCAAGGTTTTAGGCAATGTTTCACCGACCGGAGAAGTTATTAATACCCGTGGTCAGGTGTTGGGTCGTATGTTGCCGAACACTTTGGTTAAAGAGGCTAACGGTTCCAAATTCGTGGCTAAAGGCGTTCGTGGCGGCACCGTAATCGGTTGGGGGTGCTCTAATGTTGGAATTTTAAATAAAACCGGCGTTATTACCAAAGACGGGCAGGATATGCCTTATCATGTTTATGCTGACGGCAGTGTTTATAATGAAAAAAATATTTATATGGGCGATGTTGTAAAAACCGGTCGTGTGTTTGACAATAGCTGCAATTATCTTGGTGATGCTGATGAACAAGGCATTGTTAAAAATGAAGATAAAAAATATGTCGGTTGCGTAAATCCTGATGGCAGCGTGTTAAATGATAACGGCGACATTGTCGGCAAAGTTGCGCAATATAAAGTTGCGTTTAACGCTGAAGGCGAAGTTGTCGGAAGATTAGTCCCGACCGGTAACGTTGTTTCGGCGGCTTTATTACCGGTGGGCTGCGTTAATACTGACGGCGAAGTATTTACCTCTGACGGAGTTTATTTGGGAAAAACTTCGCAGCCGTTTTATGCCTTTGATTTAAAGGGAAAATTGCTGAGCACATTTGAAAATGACGGGTCATTGCAAATTAAGGCTCATCCTGACGCTAAACTGTTTTTGCACAAATATATTGCCGATAAAGACAATAAGATAATAGGTGTTGCGTTGCCTGAGAAAAATATTTTGTTAAACTCAGACGGCAATATTGTCGGTCGTTTGTTTGCCGACGGCAATGTTTATGATAACAAAGGGGCTGTTCTTGATCGCATTTACGGTGACGGCATGAGTTTTTATATCGGCAATATTGGCAAACTGCTTCCGTTTGGAAAAGTGGTTGATTTTAATGGCAAAAATGTTGGATTTATTAATGCGGATGGCAGGGTTGTAACTCGTTTCGGCGAACACTTGGGACAGGCGGATGCCAAAGGTCGCTGGTTTGATGATAAGCACCAATACGCAGGCGGCATTGTTCGTACCGGAGCCGCTATCGGTTATGACGGCTCGTATTTAGGGTATGTTAAAGCTGATGGTGCGGTTATTGATAAAAAAGGTAAAAAAACCGGTCTTGAAAACAGTGATGGACTAATCCTAAACGTTGATAACGGCAATGTAGTCGGCGAAGTTGTGCCGGAATCGGTTGTAACCGATTTATTCGGTAATTACACCGGATACGCTGATGCTTCCGGCGGAGTGCGCGATCTAAGTTCTAAACGAACCACTTTCATACTTCCCGGTGGTGCGAGCGATAAAAATTTAAGCGTGCTTAAACGCGGCGTTATAATTAATTATGGCGGCAGAATTATCGGTTCCGTATTGCCTGACGGTGCGATAATTAATACCAAAAATGTGGTTATCGGCAAAGTTTATCCCGATGGCAAAGCGGTAAATAAAGAAGGTCGTTTAATAGGTGAAATTGCCGATGCCGATATTGTAATTAACAATCAGGATAAAGTTGTGGCTTATGTTGGCTTTGACGGCACGGTTCGCGGATTTGACAATTCCGTTATCGGGCGGGTTTTATCAGGGCGCTTGGCGGTTAATAATCAAAACATCATTTTAGGTATGGCCTATAAGACCGGAACGGCGATAGTTTCCAATGACGGTAAATATTTGGGACGTTTGGCGGCAACCGGCAGAGTTATTTCTGGGTCCGGTAAAGACATCGGATATTTAAAAAGCAACGGTTCGTTTGTTGACCTAGATAAAAATGTATCAGGTTACGCATTGCAGGAAGTTGCTCAAAATCGGAGGAATTAAAGTGTTGGCTATGGCAGGAAAATTACTGGAATTATGCAAAATCATGTTAATGGCGACCATTTGTATGGCGGCAAGTTCGGCTTTTGCACAAGAAATTACGGCCATTAATTTTAATGGAGACTTAATCGGTAAAGTTATTCCTGACGGCACGGTAGTCAGCTTTGACAATGAAGTTATTGGCAACATTACCGCTGATAGTTTTATCGTAAATAACAAAGGCGAGATTAAAGGCGGCATTATTCCTCAAGGTGTTGCTATCGGCAATGATAATAAACTTTTAGGTCGTGTAAGTAATGACGGCTCCGTACGTCTTCCTTCTGGTAAAATTGTAGGTAAAGTTCTGCCGAATGCTTTGGTGGTTGACGATTCGTACAATATTTTGGGTGCGGTTTTATATCCCGGATTGATTTATAATGACAAAGGCGCCGCGATTGGTCGCTTAACCGGTGACGGGCAGTATATCAGCATGGAAGGGCAAAACATCGGTTTTATCTCCGCCATGGGTTACGCTTATCGCAACAGCGGCAACGGCTATGTTTTAGACGGTAAATTAATTTCCGCCAAAATGGTTGTTTCACCGACCGGCGATTTTATCGGCAGTATTGCTCCCGGCGGAAAAGTAACTGACTTTGAGGCCAAAGTTATCGGCAAAATTCATGCTAATGGCTTTGCTTATGACGAAAATAATAAAATTATCGGTAAAGCGGTTTCCAATGGTTATGCTTTTGATAATTTCGGCAAATATCTTGGCTTGGTGGCTTATAACGGCGAGGTTATCAACTTGGGTAAAGTTGTTGGCAAAATACGTGCCGATGATAAAATTATTAACAATCAAAATGAGGCTATCGGTTTTAAAATTGATATTGCTGCCACGGCAACAGACTTAAATGGCAAATATTTAGGACGCGTTATGCCGGACGGAAGCGTTTACAAGGCTCAGCAAAGCATAGGTACTATTACCGCTCGCGGTTTTGTAAAAGATAATGACGGTAAAATTATCGGTCAGGTGGTTAAATCGGGACCGGTGTTTGATTATTTGGCCGAATTGCAAGCTCAAATTTTACGCAATGGCGCGGTTATTTCTGTGACCGGAACGCCGCTTGGTTATGCCAAAGGCAAAATTGCATATGATAATATCGGGCGCATAATCGGTGCGGCTCCCGAAACAGTGCTGATTTTTGACAACAGCTCCAATTTGGTGGGTTTAAGCGGTATCGGCGCTGAATTTTCCGAAGATGGTATCAACAAGTTTAAGGTTTCACCATTCGGATATGTATACTCTGCCGATAATTTATTAGTCGGCAATTCCATTCCTCTTTCAGCCTTGTATACTGAGGCGGGCGAGCTTAGCGGATATATAGGCGTTAATGCAGAATTACAAGGTGTTCCGGCTGAAAGAAATTATAAATTAACCGCAACCGGATTCGCCCTTGATGCCGCTAATAAAGTTGTGGCTGGTCCGCTTAATCCGTATTTTGCCGTTTCGGCTGACGGGCAAAGTTTGGGTTCGTTAACTCAAACCAACTTAATCACAGATGAAAAGGGTAATGTCAGCGGCAAAATTGTACTCGGCTATAAAGTTGTTTCGTCTACCGGAATGGCAGATAGCAAACAAATGCCGGTTATCGGTGGCGCCGGGCAATCGTTTTTGGCAACTTCAATCAGCGGCGATATGCTGGGCTATGCGGATATTTTCGGCGCGGTGCGTGATTTTGCCGGTAATACTATCGGCTCAGTGCTTAATGGCGACATTGTTGCAGATACCAACAAATCGCTTATTGGTACAATCAGCAACATGAGTAGCGTGGTTAACAACAAATGTTCGTTTTTAGGCGTTATCGGACCTCGCGGTGAAATCCGCAATAGCCGCGGCGTTGTTCTGGGTAAAATTTTAACCAACGGACAGGCTGTATCTGAAGTTGGCAATATGATAGGTTTCGGCGTAAAAGCAGGCATGGTTGCTGATTTTGCCGGTAAAGGCTTGGGCACGGTTAATCCGCTCGGACATTTGCTTAACTACAATCATGAAGATTTAGGCTGTGTTGCCTGGAACGGGCGTTATTATAATAATGATGGCAAATTTGTCGGTCGTGTTGCAGAAGTATTTCCTGTAATTGACTTTGAGAATAATATGCTTGGACGCAGCAATGTCAGCGGTAAAATTATCAGCTCTGCCAACAAGGAGCTTGGTTATATGCAACCTGATGACACGGCAGTATCATCGGGCGGCGAGGTATTAGGTATGGCTTTCCGCTATAAAGTTGCCTTTAACCATGATAACAGCTTTTTAGGTCGCGTAACTTCTGACGGTAAGGTTATCAGTGATAAAAATGATATTTTAGGGCAGGTTTTGGCTGATGGTACGGTGGTTAATGATAACAAAAACATCGGTTATGCCTTGTATGATTTTTATGTTTACGATGACGAAGGCAACACTCTTGGCTATTTAACCCGCGATGGAATAGTGCTTAATTTTGCCGGTAATCGTATCGGTAAAGCCGATAGAGGCTTTTTAGTCAGCAAGGAGTATACTTTAATCGGTCGCGGCAATCGTGATTACTTTATCCGCGATGCCGCCAATAACGTTATCGGCGAATTGCGCTTAAACGGCGAAGTTATTAATCATGACGGCAAAGTAATCGGTAAAATCAGCGGCAGCGGTGAAGTCAGCGATGAGAGCGGCAAAGTTTTGGCATTGGCAAAAGAACTGCAGTATTATAATGTGGTAAAACCGAGAGAAGCCAAACCTGCGGATTGGGCTAACACTCCCCGCCGCGATATAACCGGCAAACCGACCACCGGCAAAATCAATATCGGCGCGGTTGATGTTCCGCAAGGTTCTACCACGGAAGATACCGGTAAATACGGTCTTAAAACCATCGGTATTGCCTTAACTCCTGACGGCAATTATCTTGGCGACATTTTAATCAATAATGATGTGGTTGATAAGCTTGGTAATTTAATCGGTAAAAAAATGCCGGATGGCTTAATTGTGGATAATGAAGGCGGCTTAATCGGTATTGAAGAAGTTAAAGACAACAAAGGCGGACAGATGTTTATTCCGGCCGGCACGTTCGGTTCGGGCGGCGCGTACGGAACAGGAAACAATCCGTCAAATTTAGGTCCCGGTGGCGGTTTTGGTCCCGGCGAAAGATATGATCCGGTTCGGGCGGCGGCGTTAGCGGCGGCTCAGGCGGCTCGTCGGCAGGAAATCACGGTCGGCAAAATTTCAACCAACGCTGATACCAAGAGTTTTGACGGTATGCAGCCTTATTGGGATGGTATTCCGCGTCAAATTTCAAGTTGGCGTGTTGATATGAGTGAAATGATTTTGGCTGATAAGCCGATTCCGGCAGTTTTGGCGCGTACCATTATGTCAAGCAACGGTTCAGACAGCGCTCCGGTAACGGCGATTGTTGAACGCAACGTATACGCCGAGCAAGGTCGCAATATCGTTATTCCGGCCGGTAGCCGCGTTATGGGCACATCTTCCGGCGGTTCCAGCGGAGGTAACAGCGGCGGCGCAGTTCGCGTTTCCATTACCTGGAACCGACTTATTCGTCCTGACGGCTCCGCGTTTGAATTTTCATCGGCGCAAACCGGTGATGCTCAAGGTCGTGGCGGAGCTATCGGTTATTTGGATGAGCAGTTGCTTAAAAAGTATACTTTGCCGATGGTAACCACTTTAATGAGTAGCGCGGTTGCATATATTGCCGCCAGTGGCGAAACCTCAACATCATCTGACGGTAGCACCACCTCAAATGCCAAAGCTGAAGCCGCGCAAGACGCCCGTGAAAACTTTTTGCAAAACATGGATGATATGTTTAACCAAATTTTGCAGGATAAAACTAATATTGAGGCTATTACTTATGTTCCTGCCGGCACTCGTTTAATTATTTATCCTAAGGAAGATTTGTGGATACGTACTGCAGCCCGCAGTGATGAAGAAGCTCTTGACGCTCTTAACAAGCCGACGGTTCTTATTGATGACCGAGACCAAGGTTCTTCAAGCAAAAGCAGCGGCGGCGGTGGCTCCGGTACCGGAACCTCCGGCGGCACTCAAGGCGTTGTTTATATGGATAATGAAGCTGATAATGTTCAGCCGACCACGCCGCTTATTGACGATACTGCCAGTTCCAAGAATAAAAAGCGTAGAGCCGCGGCTCCGGCTATTCCGCCGGTAACTTCGGTTGGGGCAACTCCGCCGCCGTCGTCAACCGCCGGCAGCACTAACACCTCGGCGCAGTTATTCTAGGAGAACAGCCCATGAGCACATTTACGGTTTTGGAATCAGTGTTACGCCCGCTCTCTTATTGGTATAACCAAGATAATATTGAAGAGGTTGCTATTAACCGCTCCGGTCAAATTTGGCTACGCTTGCGTGGTAAAAGGGCTTATCCGTGGGTAATGTACAAAGATGAAAAACTCACTAAAGATTATTTGACTGATTTGCTTTATATTGTTGCCAACACTTATGAACTTCCGTTTGACCCGATTCAAGGCTCTCCGGTAGTGTATGCTACTATCCCCGGCGAGCACCGTTTTTCAGCTATCGCCGGCCGTAACATCATGTATGACCAAGATGACTTAACCGGCGGCGTTGCGCTCACAATTCGTGTGCATAGCGATGAAGTTGCTTTCGGGCTTGAAGATTACGGATTATCGCAAGGTAAAGCTTTGCATAAAATAAACCCGTTAAAGCAGATTAAAGATCCTGAAGACCCTTATGAGCGTTTGTTGTTAAGCATTAAGCGCGGCGACCATATTTTAGTCAGCGGCGCAACCTCAACCGGTAAAACCACCTTTTTGAACAACTTGTTAAAAATTTTGGATATCCATAAACGGATTGTCACCATTGAAGATACGCGCGAGTTGTTGGTTCCGCACCCTAACCGCGTGCATTTGGTGTTATCGCGTACCGAGCAAACCAACCAAATGGATTATGCCAAAATTATTGACCTTGTGGTGCGTTTTACGCCTGATGCAATTATCGGCGGTGAAATATCAACCAGCAACGCCGGCGCTTTGTGGGAGCTGATGGGATCCGGTCATGATAACTGCTTGGCTACCATTCACGCCGAAAGCTCTGAAGCCGCTTATCAGGCGTTTACCGACCGTATTTTGCACACCTATCCGACTATTGACCGTGTTAAAACCATTGAGGAAATGCGCCATAAGTTGCGAGTGGTGCAAATTAACCGCGATGGAAACCTGCGCGCCATTACCGAAATTACTTAATTCCCCATGTTATTTTAAACTGAGGCACTTTGTCGCCGCCTGTGAATTTGGTGCAAAATTTATAAATATCGTCAAGGTGCAAGTTTTTTAAACAAGGTCTGCCCGATAAGCAGTAATTATCGCCATACAAAGAGGTTGCGATATAGTCGCCACTGTCTTGTTTAATAACGTTTGAAACTGCCTCTATACTGTCGGAATTTTCTTTGGCGACAGTAATAATATTGCGGCAAATTTCCAAATTATTCGCCGACTTGTTTTTTAAGGCGCTTGTTGCATCCAAAACTAAATTTAAGGTTATGCCGGAGTCATAGTTCAGCAGAGTAATTGTCCAATAATTATTAAATATATCACGGATATAACGTTCGCTGTAATGCATTTCTACCGGAATTTCACCCATTTTAACAAAAGTATTAGTTAAAATAAAAGCGCCTTTATTTGCTAACAAATTATCAAAACTATGTGCATTGCGAGCCACGGCGTTTATTACGGTATTGAGTTGCTCCGCTTGTTTGTTGAGCTTATATTTCATCATCGCCTTTGAATAACCGGCAATAGCGCCGACGCTTAAAACGCCGATAATAGCTAATACCCCTAACATCTCAACCATGCTGCGCCCTGCACACAAGCTGTCACCATCGGGCTTGAGCGATGCGTCCTTCCCCTTTCTGTCACCATCGGGCTTGACCCGATGGTCCAGGTCAAACCAAGTAGCAAATTTGT